>CAMJWQ010000203.1 GCA_946409475.1 uncultured Lachnospiraceae bacterium | reverse complement strand
CCTCTCTTTCTTATTTAAAAAATCTTCCCATTGATACCTTAAAAATTGATAAATCCTTTATCGATACCGCCATTACGGACCGTTCCACCAATATCATAACGGAATCGGTAGTGTTAATGGTAAAAAAATTAGGTTTGGAAACCGTTGCCGAGGGTGTGGAGACAAAAGAACAATTTGATTATTTAAAAACAATACAATGTGATAATATTCAGGGATTTTTCCTGGGAAGGCCCATGCCGGAGAATAAAATGGAGTATTTGATTTCTGCGCTCGGCGGGGGCGGTGTGTAAATATTTTCTGCCCGGCATGTATAATTATACATTGACAAAAATTAATTATAGTGGTAAATTACAAAAGAAGGGCGACGTTGTCTAGCGTAGCCTTTTTTTAATATTAAGCAATGATATTATGAATTTATTGCGATTTTTAGAGGAGGATTTGTTATGATGAAAAAAACAGTAAGCATGCTGCTGTGTGTTTGCCTTACAGCTGCCATGATGGTTGGCTGCGGCTCAAAGGAAACGGCAGATACCGCTGCTGAAACAACGGAGGATGCAGCGGAGGAGGAAACAACTGAGGAGACAACGGAGGAGCCCGCTGAGGAAGCGGAGGAAGAGGCCGCAGTCACAACCTTAAAAGAAGGGGTTCTTCAGGTAGGAATAGAAATCGGCTACCCGCCTATGGAATATTTGGATGCGGATGGCGTTACGCCTATCGGTTTTGATGTGGAGGTTGCCAATGCACTCGGAGAAAAATTAGGAATGGATGTAGAGCTTGTTGATACTGCATGGGACGGCATTTTCAGTTCTCTTGACAGTGACCGCTATGACTGCATTATCTCTGCCGTAAGTATTACGAAGGAAAGACAGGAAAATTATAATTTGACGGCACCCTATATTGCCAATAAACTGGTATTGGTTACCGCAAGTGACCTGGGAGTGGATTCACCGGAGGATCTTGCCGGATATTCTGTTGCCGTACAGACGGAAACAACTGCTGACGAATATATGAAAGGCTTACAGGAAGGCGGCTTAGAGCTGAAAGATTACTTTGTATATGATAAAATCATTCAATGCTTTGATGAACTGAAATTAGGCAGAGTAGATGCCGTATTAGTGGATAGTGTTGTTGCTGCTTATTACATAGGAGAAGATTCCGACACCTATTCCATCGTTTGGGAGAATGATGAAGCGGAACCAATGGGAATCTGTCTGAAAAAAGGAAATGACGGTTTAACACAGGCAATTGAAACAGCTATTGATGAGATGTATGCAGACGGTACTATGTCTGAAATTGCAACGAAATACTTTGGTTATGATACTACAGAGGGAGTTCGTTAATCCATAGGACTGTTGTGGGAGTGTCTGAAATGCTGGTTATTATTTTAGACACTCTTGTTTTTTATTTCATAGGAAATTATGTCCTGTGAATGCATAATGCAAACTGTTATGCCGGCATGTCAATGCCGCCAGAAAGCCTGATGGTACCAGGCTATGTTTTAAAAGATGGAGGAATACTATGGATACATTAAAAGAAATGGCCGGGTGGATACCGGCGTTATTGCAGTCTACCGGCATTACCTTATCACTTACAATCGTTTCCGTAATCTGTGGCTTGATTATCAGTCTGTTTTTAGCTTTGGGTAAAATATCTAAATCTAAGATTTTACAGAAGCTATGTGGAGCTTATATATTCTTTTTTAGAGGGACTCCTCTATTAATGCAGATATTTTTTATTTATTATGCCTTACCCCTTATATACAGCGGCTTTACTATTAAGAGCAGATTTATTGCCGCCTGGATTGCATTTTCCTTAAATTCCGGCGCCTATCTGGCAGAAATCATAAGAGCAGCGATACAATCCATAGATAAGGGCCAAATGGAAGCCTCCAAAGCGCTGGGTATGGGCTATGGCCAGGCTATGCGGCTGATTATCATACCCCAATCCATTCGTAGATTAATTCCTCCTGTTGGTAATGAATTTATTATGGTAATAAAAGATACCTCATTGGTTTCCAGTATCGCCCTGATTGATTTAATGAAAAGAACGTCACAGATTATGTCCTCCAGTGCCAGTGCGTTGGTATATATCCCTGCAATGTGTATTTATTTGGCAATAACAGCAGCGTTTACTTATGTATTTAACTCGCTGGAAAAGAAATTTTCTGTATATGAATAGGGGGAAATGATGATGTCAATGATAAAAGCGGAAAACGTATGTAAGAATTTCGGAGATTTGGAAGTTTTAAAAGATGTAAATTTAACGGTGGAGCCCGGTGAGGTGGTTTGTATTATAGGTCCCTCGGGAGCCGGCAAATCTACCTTTTTACGTTCTTTAAATCATTTGGAGAAGATAACCGGCGGCAAAATAACCATTGAAGAAAAGCCCTTGGATGACCGTATTAATGGAGTAAATCAAATAAAATTGAGCAGTAAGGAGCGTACCGATATTTTGTTGAAAATGGGTATGGTTTTTCAAAGGTTTAATCTTTTCCCACATAAAACGGTATTGGAAAATGTGATGATAGCTCCTGTTCATGTTAAGAAAATAGATACGGATAAAGCAAAAAAGATTGCTGTTGATTTAATAAAAAGAGTGGGACTTGCCGATAAGCAGGATGTTTATCCGTCTAAATTATCGGGCGGACAGCAGCAGCGTGTCGCCATTGCGAGGGCGTTAGCCATGCAGCCGGAAATTATGTTATTTGATGAGCCTACCTCGGCTCTTGATCCGGAGCTGGTCGGTGAGGTTTTAAATGTTATGAAACAATTGGCGGAAGAAGGTATGACCATGATCGTGGTTACCCATGAGATGGGCTTTGCCAGAGAAGTGGCGGATCGTGTCGTATTTATGTATGACGGCAGAGTGGCAGAAATCGGGACACCGGCAGAAATCTTTACGAATCCTAAAAATGAAAGAACAAGACAATTTTTACAAAGTGTTTTATAAATATAGATAAAGATAAAGACTGTAAGAAATTACAGTCTTTATTTGACATCTCTTTTTGATTCCTTTATCATTAACGTATTCCCTGCAATCTCAAAGTGCGGATCGGCAAGCAATTTTATGACGGTTGTTTGGGAATATTTTAATGAAAGTTGAGTTTGGTATGTCAAAAAGTTTATATATAGCAGAAAAGCCCAGTGTTGCCAGGGAGTTTGCCAAAGCCTTAAAATGTTCTTTTTCCAATCATGACGGTTATATGGAAGCAGAAAAGGCTGTGGTGACCTGGTGTGTGGGGCACCTGATCACCATGAGCTATCCGGAAGCCTATGGGACGGAATACAAGAGATGGTCCTTATCCACATTACCCTTTTTACCCTCTGAATTTAAATATGAAGTGATTCCGGGAGTGAGTAAGCAGTTTGCCATTGTGAAAGAACTCCTTAACAGAAAGGATGTCGATACGATTTATGTATGCACGGACTCGGGAAGAGAAGGGGAATATATTTACCGTTTAGTGGAACAAATGGCGGAGGTGAAAGGAAAAAACAGAAAAAGGGTCTGGATAGATTCTCAGACAGAAGAAGAAATCTTAAGAGGTATTGAAAAAGCGAAGGATTTATCTGCCTATGATAATTTAGGTGCGTCGGCATATCTTAGGGCAAAAGAGGATTATTTGATGGGAATTAATTTTTCCAGGCTTTTAACACTAAAGTACGGTGATACTATTTCCGGTTATTTAAAAAGAAAGAGAACTGTTATTGCCGTCGGCCGGGTAATGACTTGTGTCCTGGGCATGGTTGTCCGGAGAGAAAGAGAAATCCGTTCCTTTGAAAAAACGAATTTTTACCGTATCATCGCCGGACTGGGAATTGAGGATATGGTTCTTGAGGGAGAATGGAAGAGAATAGAAGGTTCACTATATGAAAAGTCAGATAAAATTTATAAGGACAACGGTTTTTTTGATGAAAAGGAGGCAGAGAGGTTTATAGCCTATCTGCAGGAGGATCAGGATCCGGTTATGGCTGAAGTGCTGACGGTAGATAAAAAGAAGGAAACAAAAAATCCTCCGTTACTCTTTAACCTGGCGGAGTTACAAAATGAATGCTCAAAATTGTTTAAAATTAATCCCGATGAAACCTTAAAAATCGTACAGGAATTGTATGAGAAAAAAATGGTTACCTATCCAAGAACGGATGCAAGAGTTTTATCAACTGCGGTAGCCAAGGTGATTGATAAGAATATAAAGGGATTATTAAGCTATCCGGCAGCTGCGAAAGAGGCAAAGCTCATACTGGAAAAAGGAAATTATAAAACCATACATAAAACCCGTTATGTAAATGATAAACTGATAACAGACCATTACGCTATCATACCTACCGGCCAGGGCTTTCAAAATCTGAAAAATTTAGTATCCCTTACGGCAAAGGTGTATGAGGTGATTACCAGAAGGTTTCTCAGCATTTTTTACCCTCCTGCCGTTTACCAGAAGTTAAATATCTGCTTTATGATAAAAAAGGAAGCTTTTTATGCAAGCAGCAGAATTTTAAAGGAGGAAGGGTACTTGGCTGTTATGAACGCTTCCTCCTCAGACTCTTCTGCGGATAAAGAAGAGAAGGAGGGCGGTAACTTCACACTGCTGCAAAAGGTTAAGAAAAATCAGCAATATCCGGTAAACCGCCTATATACAAAGGAGGGAGAAACCTCTCCTCCTAAGCGGTATAATTCCGGCAGTATTATTTTGGCTATGGAAAATGCAGGCCAGCTAATTGAAGACGAAGAGTTAAGGGCACAAATAAAGGGGAGCGGCATCGGAACCAGTGCAACAAGAGCGGAAATTTTAAAAAAATTAATTACCATTCAATATTTGAACCTAAATAAAAAAACCCAGATTATTACACCCAGCTTATTGGGTGAGATGATTTACGACGTGGTTAATATGTCCATACGTTCCTTATTAAATCCGGATTTGACTGCCAGTTGGGAAAAAGGATTAACTTACGTGGCAGAGGGAAAGATAACAGATGAAGAATACATGGAAAAATTAAAGAATTTTGTCAGTCAAAAAACTGAGGCCGTAAAACACCTGTATAACAACGGTCAGTTAAAAAGAAATTTTGAGTATAATGGAAATTTTTATGGAAGGTGAGAATTTATATGGAAGCTTGGAAGATAAGCAGTTTATATACGATAGAGGAAACCATAGCAAAGGAGTTATTTAAAGAGGCTGTCTATCCCTGGGAAGTTCTTCCCAAAATCGGAGAATTTATTAAGGAGCTGGGAGAAACCTTACCAAAAGAAGAATTTGATAAAATCGATGAAGCGATATGGGTGTCCAAATCTGCCAGAATTGCAGATACGGCCAGTCTTAAAGGGCCTTTGATTATCGATAGGGATGCGGAAATCAGGCATTGTGCCTTTATTCGGGGAAACGCTATCGTAGGGAAAAAGGCAGTTGTAGGCAACTCCACGGAGCTTAAAAATGTAATTTTATTTAATCATGTACAGGTACCTCATTACAACTATGTGGGGGATTCCATTTTAGGCTTTAAATCTCATATGGGAGCCGGAGCTATTACCTCTAATGTAAAATCGGATAAAACATTAGTCGTGATCAAGGGTGAAAATATACGGATAGAAACCGGTCTTAAAAAGGTAGGGGCCATGCTGGGAGATTTTGTGGAAGTGGGGTGCAATTCCGTATTAAATCCCGGTACTGTGGTAGGAAGAAATACAAATATCTATCCCCTGTCCAGGGTACGTGGTTATATACCCCCTGACAGTATCTTTAAAAATAAGGATGAGATTGTAAATAAAGAACAGTAAATTTTAATAAAAATCATCTATGTCAATGCTGTTTTATTGACAATCTTTTAATAATATATTATTGTATTATACAGTTAATACAATAATACAATCAGGGGAGATAGGATATGTTGGAAATACAAAATTTATCAAAAAAGTATGGAAAGCTGATAGCTGTTGATCAGGTAAGCTTCCTTATTGATTCCGGAAAAATAGGAATATTGCTAGGGCCAAACGGTGCAGGTAAATCCACTATCATAAAATGTGTGGCCGGCTTATTAAAATACCAGGGCGGCGTCGGTATTAACGGAATACCGGCAAGAGAACTGGAAGCAAAAAAAATATTTGCCTATGTACCGGAAATGCCTGCTATGTATGAAGCCTTGACCGTACGGGAACATCTGGAGTTTATAAAAAAGGCCTATGGGATAGAGGATACGGATGGATATGCGGAAAAAATCCTGGAAAGATTTGAACTTCTTGATAAACAGGATAAGCTAGGCAATGAGCTGTCGAAGGGAATGATGCAGAAGGTAAGCATATGCTGTGCCCTAATGATACATCCGAAAGTGATTTTATTGGATGAGCCCATGGTGGGATTGGATCCAAAGGCCATAAAAGAATTAAAGGAAGTCATACTGGAATTAAGGGAGCAGGGTACGACGGTTCTTGTCAGTACTCATATGCTGGAAATGGTTAAGGATTTATGGGACATTAT
>CAMJWQ010000202.1 GCA_946409475.1 uncultured Lachnospiraceae bacterium | reverse complement strand
GATATCGGAAAGTGTTTCCATACCTGTAATCGCTTCAGGAGGAGCAGGAAAAGCAGGGCATTTCGCAGATGCTTTAACGGTTGGAAAAGCGGATGCGGCACTGGCTGCCTCCTTATTTCATTATAAAGAACTGGAAATCAGGCAGGTAAAAGAATATTTGGCTTCTAAAAACATACCGGTACGATTATAATAGTGATGCTCATAAATGCATAATTTGCTTTTATCTGTAAGGAGACAATAATGGAGCCCGAAAGGCTCCATTTATTTGCGGAAAGCAGAGTATGAGATAATTGTCATCCAAAGCAGAAAAGGTCGATATCTTGTATTTAAAAGAAAAAAATGTCCGGTTGGAGGAGTATGCATAAAATATGTGTTATTATAATGAAGAGAATGATAAATTATAATTTTTATATCGGAGGGACTATCATGGGAATGATTACAAATGATTGGACGAACGCAATTAGTGGAGAATTTAAAAAACCTTATTATAAGGAATTGTATCAATTTGTCAAAAAAGAATATCAGTCACGTATCATATATCCGCCTGCTGATGATATTTTTAATGCATTTCATTTTACACCCTTAAGTAAGGTAAAGGTATTAATATTAGGACAGGACCCTTATCATAATGAAAAGCAGGCGCATGGTCTGTGCTTTTCTGTTTTGCCGGAGCAGCAGGAGCTGCCTCCTTCATTGCAAAATATTTATAAGGAATTACAGGATGATCTTGGATGCTATGTTCCTAATAACGGTTATTTAAAAAAATGGGCGGAACAGGGAGTTCTGCTGCTCAATACGGTTCTAACGGTACGGGCCCATCAGGCCAACTCCCATCAGGGAAAGGGATGGGAAAATTTTACAGATGCAATTATCCATGTAGTGAATGAGCAGGACAGGCCTATTGTCTATATGTTATGGGGAAAACCTGCTCAATCTAAAATCCCTATGCTTACCAATGCAAAGCATTTAATTTTAAAAGCACCGCATCCAAGTCCTTTGTCGGCTTACAGGGGCTTTTTCGGGTGCGGACACTTCAGCAGGGCAAATGCCTTTTTAAAAGAGAACGGAATAGAGCCCATAGATTGGCAGATTGAAAATATTTGAAAAAGCTTATTCTGTATAGCAGAAAAAAATGGCGGTTTTGCGTCTATTCAGTTTGTATATATTCGAGATATAATTTGTATTGAAAACGTGAATAATGGCGAATAATAATTGTTAGACCGTGAAAATACTTGCGTATAGGCATGCCCTTTGCTATAATTACAGATGGAATTATTATAATTACAAATAATAAAAATCATGTATTTATAAGCATATATAATAAATAAAAATAGTTTATACTGATAGGTAATACAATTAATCCGATACCCAATAAAAGTGTTTGAAATCTAATAATGGTCCTGTAATTGGTTATAAAGAGCGAAGCTTTTTTATAATAAATAAAATTTATGGAGGTAAATTATGAAAAAAATTATCAGTCTTTTATTAGTTTTTGTTCTCACCATGTCTATGGTGGCTGGCTGTACTAAAAAAGAAGAAGCTCCCGCGGCTGATGAAGAAACAGCAGTTGAGGAACCGGCAGAAGAAACGGCAGAGCCTGCTGAAGAGACAGAAGAAGCCACAGAGGAAACTGCAGCAGAAGGACTTTTCCCTCCCGTTGCCAAGGAGGATATTAAAGTTGGCGTGATTCATTTATCTGACCCGGCGGAAGGATCCGGCTATACCTATACCCATGACCAGGGAATCGTTGGTATGCAGGAGGCATTAGGTTTAGACGACAGCCAGATTATCAGAAAAAACAATATAGATGACGGTGACCCTACCGCAATAGAAACGGCCATTTTAGAATGTATTGAAGAAGGCTGTAATATCATATTTGCTACCAGCTGGGGCTATATGGATACTTGTGAAGCCCTGGCGGAAGAATATCCTGAAGTGATATTTTCTCATGGTACAGGCTATAAAAGCAACGGAACCAATTTCAATAATTACTTCGGAAGAATTTATCAAGCAAGATATTTGACAGGAATTGCAGCCGGACTTAAGACCCAGACGAATAAAATTGGTTATGTGGCAGCCTGGGGGACCGATAACTCCGAAGTAACCGGAGGATGCGATGCATTTGCTATGGGTGTCTATTCTGTTAATCCGGATGCAAAAGTGTATGTTAAGGTAACAAACAGCTGGTATGATCCTGAGGGCGAAAAACAGGCGGCAGAAGCCCTTATAGCTCAGGGCTGTGATGTGATCGGACAGCATTGTGATACTCCGAATCCCCAGTTGGCTGCTGAAGAGGCAGGTGTTTGGGGTGTTGGTTATAATTCGGATATGTCAAAGGATGCTCCTAATGCAGTATTAACATCAGCGGTATGGGATTGGTCGGCTTACTATACAACCGCTGTTGAAAATGTCATTAACGGTACCTGGACAGGTGAAAATTATTTTGGCGGAATGAAGGAAGGCCTTGTCGGCATTTCTCCTTTAAGTGATTTGTGTGCTGACGGAACGGAAGAAGCAATTGAAGAAGCAAAAGCAAAAATCGTTTCCGGAGAATGGGATGTATTTACCGGTGTGATTGAAACCAATACAGGAGAAACGGTTGGTGAAGAAGGAAAGAGCCTTGATGATGCTACCATTACCGGTGGAATTAACTGGTACTTCAAAAATATTGAAGAAAAATAAAGCATTTTTTAAAGGGCGGTCTTTAGGCCGCCCTTTTTATCTAACGGGATTTGGCATGTAAATAGTACCTGTTTTTTAGTCCATCACAAGTAAAGAACCCTCCGGGGTATGTAGGAGTGAAACAATGACAGAAGCTTCGCAAGGAAAATATGCAATTGAATGTAAACATATTACAAAGGCCTTTGGAAATGTTTTGGCTAATGATAATATCGGGTTACATGTAAAAAATGGTGAAATACTGGCTCTCTTAGGCGAGAACGGTTCCGGTAAAACAACATTAATGAATATGCTGTCCGGTATTTACCATCCTGATAAAGGAACCATTTATATAGGAGGAGAAGAGGTTTCCATTAATTCTCCTGCTGATGCTATGGAATTGGGTATCGGCATGATTCATCAGCACTTTAAATTGGTGGATGTTTTTAGTGCCATGGACAATATTGTTTTAGGAACGAAAGAAAAAAGAATATCTTCTAAGATTTTAAGGGAAAAAATAACACAAATCAGTAAATCAATCGGACTTGAAATCAATCCTGAGAAAAAAATATATGATATGTCTGTAAGTGAAAAACAAACAGTAGAAATTTTAAAGGTTTTATATAGAGGGGCGCAGATATTGATTTTAGATGAGCCCACAGCCGTACTGACTCCCCAGGAAACAGATAAGCTATTTGCAATCTTAAGAAAAATGAAAGAGCAAGGCTGTGCTATTATAATTATCACCCATAAGCTTCATGAAGTTTTAGATATCAGCGACCGGGTGACAATATTGAGAAAAGGGCAGAGTGTGGAAACCGTTGTTACAAAAGATACCAGTCAAAAGGAATTGACGGAATTAATGGTAGGGCGTTCCGTTGATTTGGAAATAGACCGTCCGACAACTGAGCATCAGGAAACCGTACTAAAGGTAGTCGATTTAACTATCGATAAACCGGACGGCAGCAATGCCATAAATGATATATCCTTTGAGATAAAAGCAGGAGAGATTTTGGGAATCGCAGGAGTGGCGGGAAGCGGGCAGAAAGAACTCTGTGAAGCGATTGCAGGACTCATGAATGTGAAAAAGGGGGCCATCCTTTATAAAAAGGAAAATATATTGGGGAAAACTCCGGAAGAAATTATAAAATTAGGAATCAGCATGAGCTTTGTACCGGAAGACAGGCTTGGTATGGGGCTGGTGGCATCTATGGGCATGGTCGATAATATGCTGTTAAAGTCCTATAATAATAAGGGCTTTTTTGTTGACAGAAAACCGGCCAAAAAATTGGCGGAAGTCCTGGTTAAAAAGCTGGGCATCGTAACACCTTCCATTGAGACTCCCGTTCGGCTAATGTCCGGCGGTAACGTACAAAAGGTATTGCTTGGCAGGGAAATAGAATCAAGGCCCAATGTACTGATTACGGCGTATCCCGTGCGTGGTCTGGATATTAATTCCTCTTATACGATTTATGATTTACTAAATGAGCAAAAAAAGAAAAATGTCGCCATTGTGTTTATTGGAGAGGATTTAGATGTTCTGTTGGAGCTTTCGGACAGAATCATGGTACTGTGTCATGGGGAAATAACAGGTATTGAGGATGCAGAAAAAACCACCAAGGAGAGAATAGGTCTTCTAATGACAGGTGCCGCCGAAGAGGGGGTAAGCGCACATGCCGGATAGCAAGAAAGGAAAAGAACCTTTATTACGTACCGTAAAAAGAGAAGAAATTTCTAATAAGAAAATTGCCCTGTTAAGGATAGAAGCCCTTTTATTTGCTGTTTTGGCAGGGGGGATTTTTATTCTTGCCTTGGGGTATAATCCGTTTTTGATATATGGGACCATTATTTCAGGAGCCTTCCGCAGTTCCATGGCTGTTCAGGGGACCATTAAGATAATGATTCCCTTAGTAATTGCTTCCCTGGGAGTGACTTTGGCATTTAAGATGAAATTTTGGAATATTGGTGCGGAGGGGCAGATAATAGCCGGTGCCATATTTGCTTCTTACTTTGCGTTATTTCATTCTGACTGGCCTCATGCCATCCTGCTTATTGTTATGTTCGCTGCCGGAATTTTGGGCGGCGGCCTGTGGGGACTAATACCGGCTTATTTTAAATCCCGTTTTGATACGAATGAAACGTTATTCACCCTTATGTTAAATTATATTGCCCTGCATGTTATTGCATACTTAAGAGATGGTCCGTGGTTGGATCCCGGAGCCCAGGGCTTTGCTAAAATTGCCAGGTTTGCCAAGAATGCTTCCTTAGATAAGGTATTCGGTGTACATGCCGGATGGATTATTGCTATTATTTTGGTAGTAGCCGTATATATATATATCCGTTTTTCCAAACAGGGATATGAAATAAGCGTTGTCGGAGAAAGCCATGATACTGCAAGGTATGCAGGTATGAATGTAAAGAAAATAACACTTAGAACCATGTTTCTAAGTGGAGCCGTATGCGGACTTGGCGGAATGATACAAGCTGCGGGATCTGATATAACCCTGGCGACCTCAGTGGCGGGAGGAGTAGGGTTTACTGCCATTATTATAGCATGGTTATCCCAATTAAATCCGATTACTATTGTAGTGGTATCCTTTTTGTTTAGTATATTGGAAAAAGGAAGCAGTGTTATTCAGTCTTCTTACGGATTATCTACAGACTGCGCGGATGTATTACAAGGTATTATTTTATTTTTTGTGTTGGGATGCGAGTTTTTTATCCGGTATAAATTTGTATTAAGAAGTAAAGGAGGGGACCGGTAATGGATATGGTAATTAAGTTTTTAGTAGCTGCCGTCTTAGCGGGCACGCCTCTTTTATTCGGAACGGTAGGGGAGATCATCAGTGAAAAGGCAGGCCATTTAAACCTGGGTGTGGAAGGCATCATGTCCATTGGGGCCTGCGCCGGTTTTATGGCGGGATATTTTACAAATAATTTTTATATCGCCATTACCTTTGCTTTCCTTGCAGGTGCTTTTGCAGCACTTATTTACGCTGTTTTGACTATCACCTTTATGGCAAATCAAAATGTGACCGGGTTAACCTTAACCATATTCGGTATCGGGATTTCTAATTTTATCGGTGTGTATATGCTGGAGAATTCAGAAACGGGTACCCTTAAATTACCGGAAACCATTACCGCTCAAATGAGAAGCATTCACATTTCGGGATTCAGCGATATTCCGGTTATTGGAGAATTGTTCTTTTCCTATAATCCTTTTGTTTATATCGGAATTTTCCTTGCTCTGCTTATGGGATTTTATTTAAATAGGACAAAAACAGGCTTGCATGTAAAGGCAATCGGAGAAAACCCTGCGGCTGCCGATGCGGCAGGTATTAAGGTTACCAAGCTAAAATATTTAAATGTATTATTAGGCGGTGGAATTTGTGGAATCGGAGGAGCATATGCCGTCATGATTATCAATGGCGGGGTCTGGATCAGCGATAGCGTGGGAGGTCTTGGCTGGATTGCGGTGGCTTTGGTTATTTTTGCATCCTGGAATCCCGTCAATGCCATATGGGGCTCCTTTATATTTGGGGCCTTGAGAATTTTAAAATTTTATATTCCCAAATCCGTTTTTCCCTTTCCGAATGCTTTTTACGATATGCTTCCTTTTTTAATTACCGCATTGGTTTTAATTATGTCCTCCATACGAAAATCAAAATCAAATAGTATTCCGGAAAGTTTAGGCATTAATTATTTTAGGGAAGAAAGATAAGACGGAGTGGCCAATTTTATAGAGTATTAAAAGTAAAATTTTCGATTTTTTTGTTAAATAAAACAAAATATTTTTTATAAAATCCATAAAATTGAACGTACTGGTATTATA
>CAMJWQ010000201.1 GCA_946409475.1 uncultured Lachnospiraceae bacterium | reverse complement strand
AATTGATAAGAAAGAAATAATATACTAAGATAAGAATGATAATATTTCAAAGCTTTTCTGCAGAAAAGAAGGATTGCTTTCAAGAAACCCTTAAAAAGCATAGCTTGGGACGTGTGTCTTAATCAAGGTAATCCAGGGGGAATACAGGAAGCTGTTAATCATATAAACTATTTGAGAATAAGGAGAAATGCAATGAACACAATAGCAAAACGAATACTCAGTTTAATTTTAGCCTTTTTCATAATTATCTTTTTACTGCCTCAGAATGTTCTTATTACCAGTGCAGCCACTAACGCAATCGTTTACGAATATTCTCCCATGCTGGAAGACAGAGGGAATATTTATTATATTCAGAGAGTAGAAGGCGATGAATATTCCTATGACATATACCGGCTGGAGGTTGCCACGGGTAAGAAAACCAGGCTGTTATCGTCAAAGAATGATATTTTGCGCATGATGCTTCATAATGACACCCTGTATTATACCAGCTATGAAGGGGAGAAAGATGTCTATCAGACTTATTCGGTTTCCACTGATGCCAAGAAAAAAAATACTATTTGCAACGGCTGCTTCCTAAGTCTTGACGACAGCGGTATTTATTATACTGTTATGGAAGGTGAAAAAATCAAACTATATAAAAGAGGTTATGACAGCAAAAAAGCTACTCTGATTTATACCGGCAACATAACCTTCAGTTTTGTGAAAAACCTCAATAATACATTGTATTTTACTCAATTCAAGGAAGCCTCCTCTAAACTAACCTTATACACATTGAAGCCGAAGCAGACGAAGCTTGCTGTGTTGACCACAGACAAGATTATGGATGAAAGTGTGAGGATGTCTCCGGTGGTGTCCGATATTGCAGAAATAAACGGGGACATTTATTATCAATATGGTGCCTTTGAGGGCTCCGGCAGCTATTGGTATGGAACGTTAATAAAATTAGCTTCCGGCACAAATAAAAAATCTGTTATAGCAGAGCAGTCCTATGAGGAACAGATCTATCATAATGGCAGCAGCATCTTCTATAACGGATCCGATAGCAGCGGGAAACATTATCAATACAACACAAAAACCGGTAAAACCTCTTCTTATACCTATAAAACCACCGGTACAGAATCCTTTAATATTCTGGGAGATAAAACATATTGTGCAAAAGCGGACGGGAAAGAGTTGATTACGGTATCCCGTTTTACCTCTGGAACCAATAAGAGTAATTTGGTCAAAGAGTTTATTAAATTCTCTTACAAGCAAAAAAATAACCTTGAATATAGTGCGAGTGTAAAAAAGTACGGTGATTATCTGCTAATTCCCGTGACCTGTATGGATTATAGTGACGCCAGCTATGGATGGAGAGGCAGATGTGTCAGTATCACCTGGTGTGTCGCTGATTCTAACGGTAAGATACTTACACAGTTTCAGTAAATGGTTCGAGGGTAATTATTTCAGAACTTGGAATGTAATTGAATGTTAGAATATTATAAATAATACGGAAGCATGCGTATTCCTGCAGGTCAGGCAGCTCTATCTGATTTTTAAGGCAATGCATTGAGCATTTTCATTCGAAAAGGTTACTAAGAATATGGATAAGGAGAAAAAAGATGAGGGTAATACATATATATGGAGCTTCGGGAGCTGGAACAACGACTCTGGGGAAAGCAATATCCTTAAAATATGGATATACTCATATGGATACAGATGACTACTTTTGGCAGCCGACGGATCCGCCTTTTATTGCAAAGAGAGAATTGAGTGAAAGAATTGCTTTAATGAAAAAGGATATGGAAGAAAACGAGAATGTAGTGATATCAGGTTCTTTGTGTGGGTGGGGAGATGTTTTCCTCCCGTCTTTTTACCTGGCGATAAGAATAGTCACGCCGATGGAAATTCGTATCAATAGGTTGAAAGCAAGAGAATATAGAAATTTCGGTGATAGAATACGTGAGCATGGTGATATGTACGATGATCATATATCATTTATTAAATGGGCAAAAGAATATGACGATGGGGACGAAAGCATGAGGAGCAAAGCAATGCATGATAAGTGGTCCAGGCTAATAGGATGTGAGCTGATAATACTTGATGGTGCAAAACCAGTTGAAGATAATTTGGAATTGCTTAAGCAATATCTTGAACCCTCTTTTTCGGTGGAATGAATAGGGAGAAGTGGCCGGAAGAATAAGAATTACTTTTACCGGGACTATTATGTTAATAATTGATATATTATAAAAGGATGAAAAATATTAAGCATGAGAATCTATATTGTTGGTGCGGTATCCAGCGGCAAATCCACGTTTACCAGACAGCTGTCAGGAAAATTGCAAATTCCTTACCAATCCCTTGATGAACTGGTACATATTCCGGATAAGTCAGAACCCTCGGGAAATCGTAAAAGATCTCTTGAAGAACGTTATGCCATGTTTGCTTCCATCCTAAGCCGGGAAGATTGGATTATGGAGGATGTGGGAAGGCCTTGTTTTGCGGAGGCACAAAGAGAGGCGGATCTCATCCTTCTGCTGGAACTTCCTGCAAGGATAAGGAGATTTCGTATCATAAAGCGCTGGATAAAGCAGCGGCTTAGAATAGAACGGTGCATCTATAAGCCAACATTTAAGATGCTTAGAAACATGTTGCAATGGTCAAAGGATTATGATACGGGGAAAGATAACCTAAAAGACAGGATTGCTCTATATCAAGAAAAGATTATCGTATTAAGAAACAATAAGGATATCAGAGAATGCCTGATGAACATAGCAAAAGACCCAGCTTCATAAAAACAATAAATCAATTCTGTTTCTCTGTATTCCGGGACGATTTCGCCAAACCATGTGTACACAGCAAAAAGGAGACGCCGCATTACTTCATACGACGGCTCCTTTGATACATGATGAATAAAATGCATTGTTCTCGTTCATAATTTCCGGGAATTACATCTTCCCAAAGGGCTTATTCGAAGCTACCGTTATACATCTGTATTCTGACGGCTGATCGGATACCGTAGCTATATTAGCGGAATTATCTTCCGACCGGCTTTCTCTGACCGCACAATAAAAATGATATATGGTATCGTTCTCCATGATGACCGACGGTTTATGTGCATAATAACAATCAATATCTCCATAGGTTCCGTTTTTTAAGATTGGCTCATTCCACTTTTCCCAGTGAATCAAATCTTTAGAAAAGGCGACCCCGTTTACTGCCACAGATCCATCATATCCATAGTAAAACATAACCCATCCGTCACCATCTTTTACTATATAAGGATCAGCCGCAAACATACAATCCCAATTACCGGCTGTATTCTTAATGATCGGATTTTGTTCGAATCTCCTCCACTGTAGCATATCCTCTGAAACTGCCATACCGATCTGTTCATGCCAGGGTGAAATATCTCTCTGTTTTGCATTATAGAATAAATAATAGGTCCCTTTTTCCTCAATCAGACAGCCCTTATAAAGACCGCCTTGCTCCCACGCTCCACCATCCTTATAACTCAAAATAGGTGTGTCAAATCTATTCCATTTTAATAAATTTTCGTCCTCAGTCCATGCCAGTCCTATTTGTGCCGAGCCTGACTCATAACCCTCATTGGGATAGCTGTGATATATCATCCAGTACTTATTATTTATTTTTTTCAATACCGGTTTTTGCCGCAGATCATTTTCTTTTAATAACCAAAGACCTGCGATTCCTACCTTATCCCATCCGTCACCTTCTTCTCTGGGAAATAAAACGATACCCTCTGACCAGTGAAGCAAATCCTTACTTTCCGAAAGTGCCGTCTGATAGCCTTTTCCGTCAAATCCTACATGCAGCATTCTATAGCTGCCATTATGCCAGAATACGAAAGGACAATCCACAGCCAAACTATTATAGGTACCGTTTTTACCCGAGCCTTCTAAGACCGGCCTTCCGTATTTATAATTTGTTTTATATTGTTGTGCGCTTTTTTTCATACGCTCTAAGTCTCCTTTTCATTAGCCCTTTACTGCTCCGGTAAGCAATGCGACCTCTATCTTTTTTTGTAAACAAAAATATAAAATAATACTTGGCAATACGATAATCGTACAGGCTGCGAAGATCTGCCCGTAATTACCACCCATACTGCTTTGTAACTGATTTAATGCCACCGGAATCGTACGTGCATTGTTTCCGGAGGTCAGCATTAATGCATATAGAAAATCATTCCAGGAAGATAAAAAGATCAAAATGGCTGCAGTTGCCATGCCTGGTTTGGAAAGCGGCATCATGATTGAAAAATAGGTTCTATAGAAACCGGCTCCGTCAATATATGCTGCCTCTTCCAGTTCTTTCGGTATTGTCAGATAAAAGCTTCGCATCACATATACCGCGGTCGGCATGGCAATAGCGAGATAGACGATAACCAATCCGCTCTTTGTATCATACAGCCCGGTTTTGTTCATGATAAGAAATACCGGAAAAATAATCGCAGTAGAAGGAATCAGCATAGCCAGTGTTATGAGTGTGTATAGTTGATTCTTCCCCTTAAACTCAAACCTTGCAAAGACATATGCCCCCATATTAAGAAATATACAGCCAAGCACTACACAGAAAGAGGTGATGACAAAGCTATTTACGAAATACCTTGCCAAAGGCGTCAGAGTAAAGGCACCTATATAGTTTTTAAAACTGGGAGACCTGGGGAGTGCAAAGGCAGAAGACAGGATTTCCGATTGTGTTTTGAAGGAACTCATTGCACACCATAGAAAAGGAATAAGGGATACTAAAATGATAAATACCAGAAAAATATATTTACCTGTTTTTGATAAAATCTGATTTATTTTCAACCTCTTCTCCTCCTTTTATGCACGCTTCGTTCCGTCATGAATAACCGGTTAATTATTAGAATTGCTACACCACCAATGAGGATGGTAATCACAGAAATCGCGTTAGAATAACCGTAGGTGTTATTCATCATGGCTGTTCGATAGATCGTAACCGGTAAATTCATTGTTATATTTCCCGGCCCTCCGTTGGTTGTCAGATAGATTACCTCAAAGGATTTTAATGTATTGACCGTAGCCAGAATTAATGTGGTACCGATAATATTCTTAATCATAGGTAATATAATCCAAATATTTATCTGCATCTCTGTGGCTCCGTCAATTTGTGCCGATTCCATCACTTCTTCCGGTATAGTAGCAATCTCAGAGGATAAAAGAAGGGTACTCATACCGCCATAAAAGATAGTAGTTAACGTAACTGTCAGAAATGCTGTATGGGCATCCTGATACCAGTTTAATTTAAAATTATCGGTAAAAATATTAATAAAACTGTTTACAGGTCCTACACTGGGATTAAATATAAAGTAATATATAAATCCGATTACTGAAATTGAAATCATATTGGGAATGAGATAAATGACCTTTACCATGTTATTAAACATCGTTCTTTTTCTTACTATAATTGCAACAATTAAGGCAATCCCTATTCCGACAATGCAATTAATTACCAGCCATGCAATTGTATTTTTCATCGCTATCAAAACAGTTTTATTTCGAAATAATTGAATGAAGTTATCGAATCCGTTAAAGTGTATTCCTTTTCCTAATTTCCAGTCCGTCATACAGGTTGCAATAACCGTAATCGTAGGATAGGCATAGAAGAATAAGAACAACAGAACGCATGGTAAGAGGAAAATTATATAATGTATGGAATGTTTATATTTCATTCGGTTTTGAATCACGCTGCCTCCTTATATAGAAAGGTGCCTGTAGCAATTTCATTCTCCTGACTCAATAAGTAACAGTTCCCGGAAATATGGATTTGCATATAGGCACCTTATCTTAGCTTAAGTTATTTACTGAGCGGCCTCCGTTAGATGATCGCAAAATTCTTGTGCTGTCTCTTGTCCTGTTGCCAATGCTGCCATTTCCTGCATTACAATCGTAATTACGCCGGATGTATAGACTCTCCAAGGCGAAAGTACGCTATAATCTTTGATATTTGAAAACTCAACGACTTCTTTTTGAATCGGATCTGAATCCTTAAGCATTTCATTTAAATCAATATTTCTGGAGCTTGGTAAGCTTCCTGATAATTCGGCATTCAGCTTTTGAGCATCGGCATTAGAGAAAAATTTGATAAATTCATAGGATGCTTTGGCTTTCGCTTCGTCTTTTGAACCACTGCAATAAGCATATGCCGGATACGAAACAATTCCGTTCCCCGGTGCCATTGCGACCGCCAGCTTATCAGCAAATCCCTCGCTGGTATTTTCCGGATCCTTAAACTGTGAAAGTCTCCAAGGACCATCGATTATCATAGCCGTTTCTTCGTTTAAGAAATGGTTAATGGCAATATCCAGATCAGCTCCTGCCGCATCTGTCGTTGAATATTCAGTAAACAGTTTTTGGAAATCTTCAGCGCCTTTCACCATCTCGGGCTGTGAATAATCCTTAAGTCCCATTGTATTAACTAATTCCAATCCTTTTTCACCCTGAGCAGCGGTCAGAAGGAACCAAGTTAAACT
>CAMJWQ010000200.1 GCA_946409475.1 uncultured Lachnospiraceae bacterium | reverse complement strand
TTTCAAAAACTCTACAAATCTTAAAAAAGGGGGAATTTTCTAAAGTAAGTTATCTGATGCTACATATTTTCCCGTGGAAGCAGCAAAATAATCTCCGTTCCCCTGCCCTGCTCACTTTTAATATAAATTTTCCCCTGTGCATTACAGTACATATGCAGTCTTGTGATTGCATTATCCAGCCCAATATGTTTCTTTTCTTCAGTTCCCACAGGAAGTCCATGATTCACCTGTTCTACCACCTGCCTGTCCATTCCTTTTCCGTTATCTCTGATTACGATACTCAAAAAGCTTTCCTTTTTCTTCAAAATAACCTCCAGTATATACTGATCCTGTTCTCCAGTAAACCCATGAATAATTGCGTTCTCAACGAAGGGCTGTAATAGGAGCTTATGCATTCGGTATTCCAAAATATCAGGAGATGCCTCAATTTTACAGACAAACTTATTCTTAAGGCGGAATTGCTGCAGATAAATATATTTTTTTAACCACTCAATTTCATCCCTGACAGAAACCATACCGCTGCTGTCGGATATGGCATATCTCAAAATAGTTGCCAGGGAGTTTATTGCATTACTAATATCAAATTCATCTTTTTCGATGGCCATCCAGTTAATAGTATCCAGGGTATTATAGAGAAAGTGGGGATTTATCTGAGCCTCCAGGGCTTTAATCTCGGCCTTTCTTTGCTTTTCTCCTGCCTCCTTCTCCTTTTGCAGTGCATACTCCAGCTTTTTCAATGTCCCGTTAAACTGAAGGGCCACCGTCTCAATCTCAATTGGCATTTTTTCATTCAGGGGTACTCTTATGGACAAATTCCCGGCTTCTGTTTTTTTCATGAAGGCCACCACCCGATTTACGGATTTAACCAGTTGTCCGGACAGCTTCCAAACCAATATCAAGGTTGTCATGAGCAAAATCACACCGATTGCTGCTATAACATATGCTTTTCCCTTCAATTCTTTCATAAAGACACTTTGATCGGTGATGTTTACAATATCCCAATTCAGTTTCTCATCATGGTAAGCATAAACCGAGGTATACTTCATATCCAGGAGGCTGCTCTTGCGGGCATATTCTTCATATTTCTCCACTCTTTCCCCAAAGTCCGGTTCTCCCCTGAACAGCACCTTACCAATTCCGTCCTGGAAATCACAGGAAATAATTCTTCCATTTCCGTCAACAAGAAAGTTTGTATTGGAGTTTCCTCCGTCTTCCTCCTGAATCTGTAATATATCCCTCAATAAGTGCTCATCCAAGCTGAGAATCACTATTCCGTTCTTTTTATTCAGGTTCCTGTAATCAATTATTCTATGGGAAAGATGAAATAGATAAAACTCTTCATTCGCAAACCTCGTGCCATATTCCGTAGAGAAAATATGCGTTCCATTATCCAGGGATACCTCTTCATATAATTCATCCTGAGATAAGCTGAAATTTCCGATCCATGGATTCGCATAAGTCACCGGTGTTAACTGATTATAAGTGATAAGCATCCCGGATTCCGTTATAATGGTAATGGACCTGATATAATCCTTTGTATTCAGCAGCCCTCTGAGGAAACGACGCAGCTGGTTAATTGTCACCGGAACATCCTGGCTTTCATTTAATTTATCTACCCATGCAACCACATCGTCATTCGTGTAAAGCTGATATAGTATATCTTCATATGACTCCAGCCATATCTGCATGTTATCATCCATCTGCTTAAGGCTTGTCTGCGTCAGCATTTCAGTATTTTTTCTCAAAGCAGTTGACGTACTGTAAAACATAGACAGACACAACAAAATAATCGGTATTGTGGATGTAATCACAAATATAGTGATTAATCTTTTACGTAAACTGATTTTTTTCATCGGCTTCTCCTGACTGCTTTCATTTACTTCATAGTAACTTTACCTCATATTCCTGTCAACTGTCATAGCCGCCTTCCGTCTGCTTAAAATCTTCTGCCGAATCATAAAAGACCATCTGCCCTTCAAAGCAAATGGTCCTTATCACTTAACCTTTTACGGCTCCATTGGTCATACCCGCAATGATATATTTCTGCATAAAAATGAAAATAAGTGCCACCGGAATGATAGTGACGATAGCAAATGCCGTTAAGTAACTCCATCTTGTTCCATACTGCCCCATAAAATTGAATATTCCGGCCGTAATCGGACGTTTTTGCTGGTCCAGCACAAAAGTCATACCATATGCCAGATCTCCCCATGCATACAGAAATGAGAAAATTGCACATACCACCACACCAGGTTTTGCAACCGGAACCAACACCTTTATGAAAGCAGTCAGTCTGTTACATCCGTCAATATATGCCGCTTCCTCCAGCTCCTTGGGTATGGAAGCAAAATAATTTTTCAAGATCAGGATAGAAAATGGAATTCCTATGGTCGCATCCGCCAGAATCGGCGATCCCCATGTATTATATATGTGCATGCCTTTAAACATGATGAACATCGGAGTCAGAAGCACGGACACCGGAAGCATCTGTGTAACCAGGAAACATAACAGCATTCCTTTTCTGCCCTTAAAATGATAGCGGGCAATCGCATAGGATGCCGGTACTGCCAAAACCACGGCAATCACTGTCGCACCAAGAGAGATAATCAGGCTGTTTGCAAAGGAACGGAACATATTGAAATCACCTGTTTCGATCTGAGCCGCATAGGATTTTAAATTCAACACGTGGGGATAGAATGTCGGCGGTATTTGAAAAATTTCCTGCTCCGTTTTTAAGGATGTTACAAAAATCCAGAATAGCGGAAATAGTAATATACACAGTATGACAACGGAGATGATACAATACAGAGCATTTTTTTTGGGCTTAAGCTTCTTCCCTTCATCCATTAGTCTTCCTCCCCCTTCATCGTAATTCTCAAATAAAGGCTTCCAACCAGCAGCAATATGAGCAGCAGCACATTAGCTGCTGCGGAACCCTTACTGTAATCAAACATCTCAAAGGACAGCTTGTATGAATATGTAGACAGCAAATGTGTTGAATTAACGGGCCCTCCGCTTGTCATTACATAAACCAGATCGTAGACCTTAAATGTATAAATAAATCCAAGCACTAAAATAGACTCAATGGCCGGTCTCAATAATGGAAGTGTAATCTTAAAAAATTTCTGCACACCATTGGCCCCATCAACCGATGCACTCTCATATATATCCTGCGGAATAGTGGTCAGACCTGTAGAAAGCAAAATGGTGTTAAATGGAATACCAATCCAGACATTTGCTATAATAACAGCAATCATGGCCGTTTTCGGATCGGTAAGCCATTCAATATTCCGATTTATTATCCCAAGACTCTGCAAAAAGTAATTCACAATACCTACATCGGTAGAAAACATAAACTTAAATATCAAAGCAGTAACCGTCATCGGTATCATCCATGGCATCATCAACAGTCCTCTGACCGGTTTTGCAAAAGCAAAATTTTTATTGAAAAATACCGCAAGCGCAAAACCAATAACAAACTGAAACACCAGGCAGGCTACGGTAAAGACTATCGTATTTACCAATGCTTTCCGAAATACTTCATCCTGAAACAGCATAAGATAATTCCTAAGAAATATGAACTCCCGATCTCCGTTTGCAAGATTCTTCACCGTAACGTTCTGCAAACTCAAAACAATGTTGCTGCATATTGGGTAACCCACAAAAATCAGCATATACACAAATGCCGGCATTATGAACAAGAGTCCTGCATTATCATACCGGAAAAAGTTTTTAATACGTTTCACAAAAAATTCCTCCTTTTCAATTTTCCCGTATAAGCATTTTATAATGCTTTGGCAATATGCCAAATAAGAAAAATCTTGAAAAAGAGGAAAAAACAAAAGTCTGTTTCTATTTATAGGTTTTCCGGTATTCCGTCGGAAGCTGTCCTGTAACTTCTTTAAATACCTTGCTGAAATATTTCGAGTCGGAATAACCAACCCTCTCTGCTATTTCATACAGCTTCAGCTGGGTTCCGCAAAGCAGCTTCTTTGCCTTTCCAATACGGTAATTTTTCATGTAAGTGCTAAATGTAATACCTATTTCTTTATGAAACAGCGTTCCTAAGTATTCGGGGGTAATATTTAATTTTGCTCCGATCTCTTCCAAAGTAATGCCGGTCTGATAAAATTCATGAATGATACTCTTCACCCGCTTCACTGTCAGATGGGTCACGTCTGTCTCTAATCGCTGGGGTTGAATATGGAGCAAAAGAAATTCCGAAGCCGAGACAAGCTCCTCCCTCATCTTGGCATTCATAACCGTTCCCAAAAGCTTTTGCTGCTCCAGCTTCTGCTGCTCCAGACATCCTATTTCCTTCGCTATTCCGATAATAGCCCATAGAAACCGGACATAGCATTCCTTGATTTCCTTTGGTATGTAAATTTTCCCATCCCGGAAGCTTTCATGGAATTCTTTCATAATTGCCTCCACCTTATCCCAGTCATATGCGCAGATGGCTACTTTTATCTTTGTTTCCAGTTCAATAGGATAGATACAGGATGCTGTCTGTACATGTGTGATTTTCGGATATGAAATCAGCACTTCTCTGTCCAGAGAAATATTCCAGTCCATATATGGATAAAGCTCATCCAATCCGTTTTTAAGCCTGTCAATCCCGACAGCCTCCACCCAGCCTATGGAGATCCTTTCAACCGAATGCTTCAAAATCTGGTACTGCATCCATCGCTCCAAATCATGGGAATTTTCATAATGATACAGTACGATAACCAATGAATTCCTGTACACGGATTCAATAATACAGTATGATAAATTTGCATACATGGAAAACGCATGCTGAAAATACATCTTTGTTTTTTCCCAGACAGATTCATAATCACTGCCAAGATATGCGCATACAATGACAAAAGACTGCATTTCTTCGATCTGGTAATTATTTCTCAGATAGGCTGTCACCTCATCACTAATTTCCATCCTGCCACTGATCAGAGCCTGAAATATCTGTTCAATGGTCCCAATCTGGGCCGGTTTCTCCTGTCTGTCCTTTTCCACCTGCATCATCGCATTTTCTAATGCCTGGGCAAAATCATGAAATACTATCGGTTTCAGCAAATACTCTGTCACTCCAAGCTTCACTGCTTTACGTGCATACTCAAATTCCGAATATGCACTTATGACTATGGCTTTTGCTCCGATATGCTCCTCCACCATACGGGTCAGCATCTCAAGTCCATCCTTTCGCGGCATCTTTATGTCCGTAATCACAATATCAGGCTTTAGTTCTCGTAACAGACGGAGTCCCTCCTCTCCGTTTTCCGCTTCTCCTGCAAGCTCAAGGCCAATATTAAGTTTAGACAACAGATTTTCAATACCCTCTCTAATCCGAATTTCATCCTCGACAATCAGTACCTTCATATTTCTTTATTTCCTATTCTGAAATACTATTTTATAAATAATGACATTTTTTCTTTTTACTGTAATCAGACCTAAACTTAATTTCATCTTAACACAAATAAAGGATTTGGCAAAGACCAAACCCTTCAAAAAATGAGAGTGCCGCTTCTTGCTTCAGCACTCTCATTCCTATTTTCGTTTCCATAATTATTTCTCTTGATCAGTTTTAAAGGGATATTAAGCCTGTCCGACAGATCCGAATAATTCCATTTTTTCCTTTACGGTTGCCTTAATGGCCTCAAAGCCGGGAGCTAACACTTTACGGGGATCAAAGCCCTTTCCCTGCAAGTCTTTACCCTCTTCAATATATTTACGTGTAGCTGCGGCAAACGCCAACTGGCATTCCGTATTCACGTTGATTTTTGCTACTCCCAGGGTAATGGCTTTTTTAATCATATCAGCAGGAATACCGGTACCGCCATGAAGTACCAAAGGCATATCTTTTGTTAATTTTTGAATCGCATCTAAGGTCTCAAAGCTTAATCCGGCCCAGTTTTCAGGATATTTACCATGAATGTTGCCAATACCGGCAGCTAACATGGTTACACCAAGATCCGCAATTGCCTTGCACTCCTGAGGATCAGCACATTCTCCCATGCCTATAACACCGTCTTCTTCTCCACCGATGGAGCCTACCTCTGCCTCTAAGGATAGACCCTTTTCGTTGCATACTTTAACCAGTTCTTTTGTCTTTTCAACATTTTCTTCGATGGGATAATGAGAACCGTCAAACATTACGGAAGAAAATCCCGCATCAATGCATTTATAGCAGTGATCATAGCTGCCATGGTCCAAATGTAAAGCTACGGGAACGGTGATTTTTAATTCCTCCAGCATACCGTTTACCATACCCACGATGGTTTTATAGCCACCCATATATTTTCCTGCACCTTCGGAAACACCCAGGATAACAGGCGAATTATTTTCCTGTGCCGTTAATAAAACTGCCTTAGTCCATTCTAAATTGTTAATATTAAATTGA
This sequence comes from uncultured Lachnospiraceae bacterium, assembly GCA_946409475.1. Taxonomy (GTDB): domain Bacteria; phylum Bacillota; class Clostridia; order Lachnospirales; family Lachnospiraceae; genus CAMJWQ01. Next base: position 118 of record CAMJWQ010000200.1, on the reverse strand, counting down.
CCAACCGCATAGTGTCCTGCCTTTGCCTTATTAAGCATGTCTTTTGCTGAAACTAACATATCGCATACCTCCATTTTAAATCGTTAAATTTTTATCTACATAATTATATCGCAACTTC
>CAMJWQ010000199.1 GCA_946409475.1 uncultured Lachnospiraceae bacterium | reverse complement strand
TGGAGAAGGTCGAAGAATTTTACCGGGAAGTGATACCTTTTGATAAAAATCTGGAATTATCTTATCGGATATACAATTACTTAGAAGGCGAAAAAGAAGTGAAAAGCAATGTTCGAGCTCCTTATTTTTTTGTGTTATATTCTCAAACAACCCCAAAACACTTAATAAATGCAGGCTGTATTATTCAGCAGATGTCTGTTTTTCTGACATCCAAAGGAATAGGAACCTGTTTCCTTAATACAAAAAGTGTAAAAAATGAATTTGTTCATGAAAATAAACAGGTTGTAGGTGTTATGGCCTTTGGCATTGCAAAGGGAGAGCTTTTTCGCGCGGGCACAATGGCCAGACGGTTAAGCTTGAATAACCTATGTGTTTTTAAAGAGGCTCCTTCTAAGAATGTAAAATTATTATTGGAAGCCGCCAGACTGGCTCCCTCCTATTTAAACAGCCAGCCATGGAGATTTGTTGTTTATGGTAATCGTATACATGTATTTATAAAAAATAGCAATACCCATTTGTCCTTTATAAATAAATGGGATATGTTTCATGTAGGGGTCATGTTAGCTAATATATTAATTACCGCAGATGAATTATGGCTGGATATGAAAATGGAATACTTAGAAGCAATGGCGGGTAAAAGCATCCCTAATAATCAATATGTTGTTTCTGTATTATTATCTTAAATAAATAATAAAATTATATTAGTAATATTTGAGGATGCTCCGGGCCTTCATACTTTTTAAAAAATTTTATTTCTGTTTAGTATGTTATTTTTATACGTACACATAATAACAATAACTGATAAAATTAATAGGATGTGTAAAAGTATGAGAGCGGTAAAAATAAAAAAAATGCCATGTGATAAGCTTCCGGATAGCAGTCTTTGTTTATTGAAAGAAGGATATTCTTTTATACAAAACAGATGTTTTAAACATAAATCCAATATCTTTCAAACACGCTTGTTATGTAAGAATGTAATTTGTATATCCGGTAAGGAGGCAGCTAAGCTATTTTATAATCAAAATTATTTTGAAAGAAGAGGCGCAGCTCCCAAAAGAGTGCAAAAAACCTTATTAGGAGAAAACGGCGTCCAGGGAATGGACGGAAAAGCACATTTGGACCGTAAGCAGATGTTTATGTCCATTATGACAGATAAAAATTTAGCTTTACTAAAGGAATATACAAAAGAACAATGGTCTTATAACAGCAGGAAATGGAATAAAAAAGATATCGTTTTATTTGATGAGGCCCAAAAGCTAATGTGCCAGGTTGCCTGCAGATGGGCGGGTGTATTTCTAAAGCCGGATGAAGTCGCTCTGAGGGCATCCGATTTGGGGAAAATGATTGACGGATTCGGTGCGGCAGGACCGAGGCATTGGCAGGGACGGTTAGCCAGAAAAAGATCTGAAAAATGGATTCGTGATGTGATAGTCCTTATTCGTACGGGGAAAATGAGTGCATTAAAGGGAACGGCAGTCCATACCATTGCATGGCACCGAAATGAATACCACAGGCTGTTAAGGGCACAGGTAGCCGCAGTAGAGTTACTGAATATCATAAGACCTGTTGTAGCCATTGCTACGTATATTACCTTCGGCCTGTTAGCTATGTATGACAATCCCCAGTGTAAACAAAAGCTGCGCAGCAGCGGGAGGGAGTATATGCAGCGGTTTGTACAGGAGGTACGCCGTTATTATCCTTTTACCCCCTTTGTGGGCGCAATTGTGAAAAATGATTTTACCTGGAAGCAATATTCCTTTAAAAAAGGGACATTGGTGCTTTTAGATGTTTACGGAATCAATCATGACCCGGCAATATGGGAAAATCCCTATGAGTTTGACCCCGATAGATTTATCGGCTGGATTGATGACGGATTTTCCTTTATACCGCAAGGGGGAGGAGCTTATGATACGGGACACCGCTGTGCCGGTGAAATGGTAACCATAGAAGTAATGAAAGAAAGCTTTGACTTTATCGTTAATCATTTAACCTATCAGGTTCCGAAACAAAACTTAAAATACCGCTTATGCCGTATTCCTGCGTTACCGAAGAGCAGATTTGTAATGAGGAAGTTAAGACGCAGAAGTGAGATTGTATTGAAATAGCAGATTTTTCCTATAAAAAATCATATAAATCAGGACAAGATACTTTTATTTGTTCTGATTTTTTTGTGCGGGCAGCGGGTTAAGCGGTAATCCAAATGGGTGACCCCATTAAAAAACGCAGGTTATACAATGAGGCAGGCGGCAAGAAACTGACGTTATCTTCAAGTCTATTCGGTGGAAATAAATTACCCACGGGATTACCCGATATCTATAATGAGTGAAGTGACAAAAAATAGTGTAAATGTATTAAATGCAAATGGTGAAGAAGAATATTCAGATGATAAATCGGTAAGACCTGCCGGTGCATTAGAATATTTTCTGCGATATACCAGTGGCCAGTTGGACAGTCAATTTATACCAAAAGAGGATCTGAGTACGCTATATACTAAGTTCGTATAAGATATACAGATTTACCATAAATTAACATGATTTTCGAAGGGATTTCACATAACTTCTGTAATCTGAATCTGTCCATTAAATTAAATGAGGAGGAAAGTTATGAAATTTCATTGGAAAAAATTATTTACCCTTAGTCTTACGGTCGTTTTAACGGTATTTGCTATTTCCGGCTGTTCCAATACTACAGAAACAGCACAGGAGACGGCACAGGAATCAGCAGCAGATACAGAGGCTGCAGCTGTGGCCAAAGAGGAGGAAGAAACGGAACCGGAAACAGTACAGGCAGAAGAAAGCAAAATTCCCAAATATATTTTTCTGTTTATCGGTGATGGCCTGAGCTATCCACAGATACAATCTACTGCATACTATTTAGGTGCTGCTGCCAATAGTGATGAAATAACAAACCAGGAATTAAGTTTTATGGATTTTCCTGTTGCAGGTTCCGCTCAAACCTGGGATAGTACTTCTTTCTGTCCGGATTCTGCATCAACGGCGACATCCATTGCTTCCGGTCACAAAACCTATAGCGGAACTATTAATATGGATACGACACAAACGATTAAATATGAAACCATAGCAGAACAATTAAAAAAACAGCTTGGATATAAAATAGGAGTTATATCCACCGTAAATTTGAATCATGCAACACCTGCGGCATTCTATGCCCATCAAGCCTCCAGAGACAGCTATTATGAAATCGGTCTGGAATTAGTTGACAGTGATTTCGATTTTTTTGCGGGAGGCGCATTAAAGAAGAATACCGGGGATAATAAAGATAAGGAAGACTTATACGAATTGGCAGATAAGGCAGGATATAAAGTGATAAAATCCCAGGAGGAAGCAAATGCATTAACAGCGGGAGACGGAAAAGCATTGATTATTTCGGAAGCTTTGGCTGATTCGGATGCCATGTCTTATAATTTGGATGCTGCCGACGGGGAATGGGTGCTTTCCGATTATGTGAAAAAGGGTATTGATGTATTACATAATGATACGGGATTTTTTATGATGATAGAAGGCGGCAAAATAGACTGGGCATGTCATGCTAATGATGCGGGCTCAACCATAAGCGATACCTTAGCCTTGGATACTGCTGTCAGGGAAGCATTTCGTTTTTATAATGAGCATCCTGACGATACACTTATTCTCGTAACCGGTGACCATGAAACCGGTGGATTGACAATAGGTTTTGCCGGTACGAACTATGACACTTACTTAACGAATCTTTCTAACCAGGTAATATCTTATGCGAAATATGATTCCGATTACGTGGCTTCTTATAAGGAAAATAAGACACCTTTTGAGGACGTCTTAAAGGATATTAAAGCATGCTTCGGTTTAATGACAGCAGAGGACCCTGATGCCGAGGCAAATCCGACTTTGGTATTAACCGGATATGAGATGCAATCCCTGGAAGATGCTTATACCCGTTCCATGGAGGTTGGCGCTTCCGGTCAGGAGGATATGACGCAGGAAGAATATATACTGTATGGTACCTACGAACCTCTTAGTGTTACCGTCACTCATATTCTTAACAATAAATCAGGAATCGCATTTACCTCTTATTCTCATACGGGGAATCCGGTCCCCGTATATGCCATAGGGAACGGCTCTGAGCTTTTTGAAGGTTATTATGACAATACGGATATTTATAAGAGCCTGGCAAAAATAACAGGAGTCAAATCCGGTTCTTAATGGAAAAATTATATAGCTTAAAAGAGCGTCAACCTTTAATATGCATAGGAAGAGTATTATATGATTAAAAATTGTATGAAAAGGGTAAATCGGAGAATGGCGGCTCCGGTTTACCTTAGCTTATTATTTGTTCTTATTTTGTGGTTTCTCCCTTCGGGCTATGAGGATGCCGTTATTTATCAAGGTACGGACCGGTGCGCCGCCATCGTATTGGAAACGGATAATAGCGCAGTCATTAATAACGGACTCATAAAAGCAGGAGAACAGACCTGTACTGTTGAACTGCTTGGCGGAAAGTTTAAAGGTCAGAAAACAGAAGGCTACAATATGCTGACCGGTTCTCTGGAATCGGATAAAATATTTGTAAACGGTGATAAGGCACTTGTGATCATCAGCTACCGGGATAATGAGATTTTGTCCGTTAATATGATTGATCATTACAGAATAGATTGGGAGCTTTTATTAGTGGCCGCATTTGCCGTACTTTTGATCATAGTAGCCGGAAAAGGCGGGATAAGGGCCATACTTTCCTTTGTATTAACGATTTTAATGATTTGGAAGGTATTGGTGCCTTCCTGTTTAAAGGGAGCAAATCCTATTGTTATCAGCCTGGTAATCGTACTTTTCCTGACTATTTTTATTATTGCCCTGGTATATGGATTTGACAGGCGCATGGCGGCTGCCGTTTCCGGAGCGTTTCTTGGTATTGTAGTGACCTGTATTTTGGGAATCCTATTTACCATGGCATTTAAAATACATGGTGCGGTTATGCCCTATTCGGAAAGTCTTTTATATGCGGGATATCAGGATTTAAATCTAACACAGATATTTATGGCAAGCATTTATATCGGTGCCTCCGGAGCCGTAATGGACCTGGCGGTTGACATTACATCGGCTGTTCATGAAGTAGTAACAAAAAAGCCGGATATTTCCTGGATTGAGGCAACACGGTCAGGTATACGTGTCGGCAGGGCGGCTATGGGAACCATGACAACGACGCTGCTGCTGGCTTATTCGGGAGGATATCTGGCATTGTTAATGGTATTTATGGCCCAGGGGACGCCCTTATATAACATTCTTAATTATAAGTATGTTTCGGCTGAAATACTGCATACTTTTGTGGGAAGCTTTGGTCTGGTTACGGTCGGACCCTTTACGGCATTAAGCAGCGGCATTTTATTAACGAAGAAAATTAGCGATGCAATTAATGCTGTTTAGCTTTTTGAACCTTATTAATCGTCATTTACACGAATTTGAATACGGTTTTATAGGAGAATACATGATAAATTTTATCAAATCGTATTTCTTGCATTATTTAAGATATTTCTTGTTATTTTGGATAGAAGCCTAAATCAGGGCTTTCAGTAATTTTTTCTTTCTTCAGCCATATTTCTTCATTGCTTATTTAGGTTCACGAATAATAAAAATTGTAGTATAATGGGGGCACTTAGAAAGGTCTGTCGAGCTTATGAGAATGTATACCTGAGTACTTCGTGAGGTATTTGTAACGGCTCCTTAGCTGCTGCTAAGAAGGAGATTTAGGTTGAAATACATAAGCTGAGCGGGAAGGAGGAAAAAGTGCCCGATTCCAACATAACAAAAAGAGCCCTGGCTGATTCTTTGAAGGAACTGCTGACGGAAGCATCCTTTTCTAAAATCAGCATTGGGAATATCTGTGAAAAATGTGGGATGAACAGAAAAAGCTTCTATTATCATTTTAAGGATAAGTATGATCTGGTGAATTGGATTTATTATACGGAGTTTATCAGTATTGCTAAGGAAAAGAATTATAATACGGAATGGGAAGCCATGGAAGATATCTGTATATATTATTACGGAAACAGGAACTTTTACCGGAAAATATTGAAGGTGGAGGGCCAGAATCCATTTTCGAGTTATTTCAGGGAGCTGCTTTTGCCCGTTATCTCAGAATATCTCAAAGAGATCTTTAACAAAGATGAAAATTGGAATTTTTATGTTGACTTTTTTGCCGACGCCTTTACCTCAGCCATTATGCGCTGGCTGCTGGATAAGGAATGCATGCCGCCGGATAAGTTTATTACCCTGCTGAAGTCTTGTGTCTGGAATGCCGCTAAGAAGGTGATGGAAAGCATACCGGAGGATGATGGATAAAGAACAGCCGTACCCGGCTGTGGGGAGACTGTCTTTGCTTTATGGCAGGTTGTCCCCCCTATACAAAAACGGTTTTGAAAATACTGTTTAAATCGTTATGAAATATGTTTAGGGATCTGTTCTCGGTTATACCGGATAAGGCGCGTAACTGGCCGTATCTGTCGAATGAAGCCGAACAGACGGGAGCGGATATAATGCTGTCAATGAGCATGCTGTCATATTTGAGATCCATAAGAAAGGTGGAATGCTCCTGCTTTTTTCTGATATCAACAACGAAGTCATAGATTTCTTTTTGCGTTTTTTCAGTACAATAC
>CAMJWQ010000198.1 GCA_946409475.1 uncultured Lachnospiraceae bacterium | reverse complement strand
GTCCTCGTCATAGCTTACTTCTTCTTTCCTGATGACAGACAGCTCCGGCTCGGGCACCGTAACGATAACCTCGTCTCCCACTTGTATCACTGCATTTTCATCAGGTATATTTTCATTCATTTGAATTATTTTTTCGACCGTGGTGTCATTCTTTTCTGCGATAACGGATAAACAATCACCCGATACTACTTCATAAATCTTATTTTTCTCTTTATTTTTTGTTACTTCATCAATTGCCTGATTTACCGGAGTTATTTGCTCCGCATTTACATATGTTTCTACAATTTCCACCTTTTCAGCAAAATCCATGGCTATGATTCCCTGCTCAAATTGCTGCTCCTGGTCGGACCCGGCTGATGACAGGGCCGTTTCAATGCCTCCCATTACAGCGCTAATTCCACTGTTTGCTCTGCTCAGCGTACTGGTGGCAGCATTTAATTCTCTGTCTTCATCCCCTACCAGATTAACTGAAAATTGCTGATTGGTATCATATTTGTCCTTCGCGGCTGATAATAAGGCTTTTACATCCTCCATCGATGCCAGATTGACCATATACTGATTTATTTTTACCGTATAAGCTTTTTGTTTCCCGGTCATTACATTATTTTTCAGTATTCGATAGATGTTCTCCTCAACATCTTCCACCTTATCGGTATTTCCAAACCACATTTGCCGTGCTTTCATGCTATAATCAAAATCAATCAATACCAGGTCATCTGATTCCGATGCCAATCTTTTCCTTGCATCTGTAATCATATTGTTAATAAGGGAAGCATCCGCTATCGCTCCTGCATTTTCACCGTTTATCATTATTGTAAAATAATTATTGCCCGGATTTGTCAGCTTTTCTATGGCCGGTACAATCAGCAGAATAATAAAGGAGCTTAAAAACATAGTTTGTATTGAATATAATAATGCTTTATGACGATATTTATAAATTAATTCCATAAAGACTCCTAAAACAGTTAACCTTTTTGTAATATTTTTGTAACAACTGTATTGTAACAAGAATTTTATTACTTGTAAAGATATTCGGTCTTTTAATTCATCTTACATATTCGACATAATTTTTCAACTGTTTCTTCTATGCTTAGTCCCGCTTCATCTACGGTAATATCCGCGTATTTTTCGTAGAGAGGTATTCTTTCATGATATAAGTCGCGCAGGGTCTGTCCGTTTTTCAGTACTACTCCGCGTCCTTTCAAATTATTCAGCCTTTTTTCCAGCTCCTCAAAGCTGATTTTTAAATAAACGACCTTCCCAGAATTTTTCAGATGCTCCATAGCTTTATTTTTATACACTACGCTTCCTCCTGTAGCAATAACCGTATTATTTACCTGGAGATTTTCAATAAAGCCGCCTTCTAAATTGAGGAATCCTTCTATGCCATGGTTTTCAATAAGCTCACATAATAAACCTCTGTAATGTTCCTGTATCAGCAAGTCCGTATCAGCAAAATTCTTACCCAATTCTTTTGCTAAGATAACACCCACGGTGCTTTTTCCAACACCGGGCATTCCAATTAATATTATATTTTTCATATCCGTTCCTTTATATTTGCCGTACCATATTATTATTATTAAAACAAATCATTATATGCTAACATAATTTACATCTTTTGTATAGTAAAATGAAATGATTTCATTGCAAAGGAGACATTCATATTTTTTACTTTTAACTTTTATAATCCATGGGAAGCATGGAAAAAACAATATTAAGTATTAAGATGCTGTCTCCTTTGTTATGATAGATACAGCTTTCTCCGGAGAAAATTCTGACCGCATCATTTTCCTTTATGACATATTCTCTTTCATCCATTTGTAAAGTCAGTTCTCCGCTCATTACCGTAACATATTCAAAGGCATGTAAGCCACCGTTTTTGTTTTCATAGTTACCGTTCTTTTGTATTTCTACCGTATAAATCTCAAACCTTCTTTCATTATCATAAGGAAACATGATTTTTATTTTGTAGTTGTTTTCTAATTCCATATAGGATGGAATATTCCTGTTCTCTATAATCTTCACGGCTTCAAAAGGTTCATCTATTAATTCCGTCAACGGAATTTTTAATCCTTCTGTTATTTTGCTTACAGTACCCACCGTCGGATTTGATTCTCCGCGTTCAATCTGCCCCAGCATACTCTTACTGACACCGGTTTTCTCAGCTACCATATCGAGGCTTAACTTTCTAATCTTACGAAATCTTTTTAAATTAACAGCTATGTTCTTATCAATGGCACTCACAAGTACACTTCCTTTCCCTATACGACAAGCAACTGAAAATAGGAGGGCATTTTGATGAATTACATAATTTTCCAGGAAATAAAAAAGCACCAAATCATTAAGTGATTTTGATGCTACGTCTTTGTATCCATATATTGGCCGGACTTCATTAAAAGCAGCCTTTTGTATTATGATAAGGTCTTTGTAAATATTCGTCAAGATATTTTGTATAAATATTCACATCTGCATTATGATTCAGCAATGCAAGCCCGGTTCCGCTGCGCAACCAGTGTACTGTCTTCCTGGTAAATATGGTAATACGCCACATGATTCGTGCTAGTACCAGACAAAATTCCGACGGCAATGCGGTGGCATTGTCTGGAAATTTCAGACACCGGTTTTTACTTATTATTTCTCCCCTTTTTCGCTCTCTTTTGGACGGAGTACCCAAATTTCCCAAGCTTCCTCCCAAGCTCATAGTATTCTCCATGAGAATAGGCAACTAGCCCCGTATCATTTAAATGAAACTTACCCTGCTTATCCATATATTTTTCATCTACATGGATACCCACTACCTCCGCCATAAATATATCATGGCTTCCCAGAGATTTGATATCTATTACTTTGCATTCTATATTAACGGGACTCTCCAGTATAGCGGGTGCCTTGATCCGATTCGATTTTACGGGGGTCAGTTTCAGCTGTTTAAATTTATCCACCTCTTTGCCTGACTTCACTCCGCAAAAATCTGCCGCATAGGCCAAATCCCTGGTTGTGAGATTAATTACAAATTCTTTCGTGTCTTTAATTATCCGATAGGAATATCTTTGGGGTTTGATTGAAATAGAAACCATGGGCGGTGAAGTACAGATACTGGCCGTCCAGGCAATTGTTATGATATTTGGTGTTTCATTTTCCCTGCCGCAGCTTACCATTACTGCCGGTACCGGGTATAGCAGATTACCCGGTTTCCAAAATTGTTTTGCCATAACCTCAACATCCTTTCTTATAAACCATTTTATGTGCATAATATAAAAATGGCAAGCATAAATAACTATAAAAGGCCTGCATCCTTCCCTTGTCGGCATTATCAATGAAGCAGGCAGCCTTCTTGTTATTTTTTTCATTTCCATGTATGATACTATTATAACAATGACGGAGGTATCCTATTATGTTAGAACAAAATGATGTGGATATATTAAAAAAAAGTCTCCCCTTTTGGAAACAATTAAATACCGGGGAAAAGGATTCCCTTATCCTGCATTCTTCCATAGTTCAATATAAACAGGGCACAATTCTTCATAGCGGCAGCCAGGACTGTGTAGGTGTTCATATTATAAAAAGCGGAACTTTACGTACCTATATGCTGTCTGATGAAGGAAAAGAAATCACTTTATACCGTTTGGAAAGCAGAGACGTCTGTATTTTATCGGCTTCCTGCCTGTTAAGTGAAATTGTTTTTGATGTCAATATCAGTGCGGAAACAGATTGTGAAGTAATATTGATTAATTCCTCTTATTTTGCAAAGCTGTCAAAGCAGAATATTTTGGTTGAAAACTTTTCTTATAAAATTGCTGCGGAAAGATTTTCAGATGTCATGTGGGCCTTCCAGCAAATACTGTTTATGAGCTTTGACAAAAGATTAGCTGTTTTTTTACAGGACGAAATGACGAAGACCAAATCAAATATCATTAATATGACCCATGAGCAGATAGCAAAATATATGGGAAGTGCAAGAGAAGTGGTATCCAGAATGCTTAAATATTTCTCAAATGAAGGAATCGTTACTCTTTCCAGAGGGGGCATTACCATTGTGGATAAGAAAAAGCTAATGGCATTAATTTAGCAGCGGGTTTTTTCCGCTGCTAAATTTGTTTGCACATAAGCAGTTTGCAAAAATCCTTTCCATTCTGTTTTATGCCTATGCATTTAACATGTTTAAGATAGCCGACTTCGGCTTAACTCCTACGGAGGTATTCACTACCTTTCCATTCTTGACAAGAACCAGGGTAGGTATGCTCATCACTTTAAAGGACCCTGCCAGCTCCGATTCCTCATCAACATTAATCTTACATACCTTTGTATTGGTGACTTCTCCTGCAATTTCGTCCACAACAGGAGAAAGCATTTTACACGGTCCGCACCAGGATGCCCAAAAATCAATTAATACCGGCTTATCTGATTCCATTACTTCCTTTTGAAAATTTTCTTTTGTTATTTTTAATGCTGTCATTATAATCTCTCCCTTTCTTAATTACATTATTAATATTCCATTCTTTTCATATCTATGATTTTATTATACCCATTTTTTCATAATTATCTGTGAGCAGGTTACAAAAACCGTTGTATAAAACAACGGTTTTTATTTCCTATATTTCTTTTTTCCACAATCCGTGCAGATTGCAATACTCATATGCCTCTAATGCTGTTTCGTCCTCCGTAAGTGCAAAAGTGACCGTTGGTTCGGAGTCGACCTCCAGGCATTTTCTTTGCCCGCCCTTATCAGTTCCTAAATATACCCATGAGATATGGTGTTCCGGAGTCATTGGATGTGCAACACTTCCGATAGTAACCGTTACCAGATTCCCATTGACAGTTACTACAGGAACGTGCTTTTCAACAGCCGCATCCGTCGTATTGGCAACCAATTCCGACATTTTTTCACCGCAACAGACAATAGGAACTCCTGAGGGTTCAATCATACCAATTAAATTTCCACAATGTTTACAAATATAAAATTTTTGTTCTTTACACATAACAACCTCTCCTTTCTTCAAAAACATCCTTCCACTGCTTTTTTGTAATCAGGCTTCGGTCCTCCCGGCCGTCATTAATAGCAGATTTCCCATTTATTGCTTTATGTAAGATAAATATCGTGCGATTTATCTACTCCATTATACCACATTATCCCTTTTTCTCAAGAGATAATATTAAAAACAAGAATTATTTCTATTATTTTCCCATATGAATAAAAATATGATATACTAAGACATTATAGTAGTGGAGGGTATAAGGTTATAATGGAATTTTTGCCTTATTGAAATATTTAATGTCCATAGGATATTTTATGCTTCGGAAATAAGGATATTCCACGGAAATACAGGTAACACCCATAAGCTATAAAAAAAACAGAAGGGATTATCATGTTATGAACCAAGAAAATACAAATTCAAATGACAGCAATGTGGAATCCATGGATTTATACAAGAAGGAATTGGATTCATCTTTTCGTAAAGTTTCAGAGGGTGATGTCTTAAAGGGCACAGTCATTAAGATTACGGATACGGAAGTGAGCTTAGATCTTAATTCCTATGCGGAAGGAATCATCATGGCAGAAGATTTTTCCAATGACCCGGACATCACGATAAAGGATTTTGTATCAAAGGGAGATATCATTACTGCCGTCGTAATTAAAACCGATGACGGTGAGGGCAATATCAGACTATCTAAAAAGGAAGCTGATTCTTTTCTTGCCTGGGATAAATTAAAACAATTAATGGCGGAGGGAGCTAAGCTGACCGTTAAAATACAAGGCATTGTAAACGGAGGCGTTATCGCTTATGTAGAGGGAATACGCGGATTCATTCCGGCTTCTAAGCTTTCTCTTACTTACGTAGATAAAGAGCAGCTGGATCAGTGGCTTTTCAAAACCATTACTGTTAAAATTATAACCGTTGAGGAGGAACAGAAGAAGCTTGTCCTATCTGCAAAAGAATTTCTTCTGGAAGAGAAGGAAGCGGAATTAAGAAGGAAAACAGAAGCTATAAGCATAGGCTTCATAACAAAGGGGGTTGTGGAGAGTCTGCAGCCATATGGTGCCTTTGTAAAGCTGGACAATGGCCTGACCGGTCTTGTACACATTTCTCAAATCAGCGAAAAAAGAATTAAATCTCCTTCAGCCGTTCTGGCCATTGGTGATACGGTTACCGTAAAAATAATCGGCTTAAAAGACGGTAAAATCAGCTTAAGCATAAAAGCGGCTGCGAGTACCGAAGCAGCGCCAATAAGAGAAAACGATTATAAGCTGCCGAAAGCAGAAGCTGTCACCACCACTTTAGGTTCTTTGCTTAAAAACTTAAACCTAAAATAAATTCGGAATGATACCTATGTAATATAAAAAGAACCCAACAGTAAGCAGGAGCTGAAGCAGCAGGAAGAAAAGTATTGCTTTTACATATTTTTTTAAAGAAGCAATACTTTCTTCTTTATTTGGCTTTATTTCCGCCCATTTTTCCGTCAGGGTTTGATTCATGGAAGCCTGCATATTCTTAAAGCATTTTACATTCTCTATATGTACGTGTTCTTCCAGTCTTTTTACCATCTCTTCCGATTTCAAATCATTATCATTTGTTTCATTTAAATCTTTATCTAACAAGGTAATTAATTGCTCTAATTTATTTTCCAAATCATCCTGTTTTTTTATGATCGTATAGAAT
>CAMJWQ010000197.1 GCA_946409475.1 uncultured Lachnospiraceae bacterium | reverse complement strand
TTTGTCGAAATGCATTTGCTCCAATAAAACAATGGAACCTGCCAGGTAAGCCCCTGCCTCTCTGTCCCATTTATTTAACGGATTTATGCCTCTGATTACTGTCTGGGAATAATAGGCAGATATATGGCATTCATTTTCTAAAATTTGAAAAATGCTTCCCTGTAAATCAGCATCGAAAATATTTCCTGCCAGTTTTTCCGGAAAAATATTGTAAGAAAAAACAACGGCTTTCTGATCTGCGGTTCTTTCTCTGTTTACAATAACGATCCCTTCGTCCGGTTTAAGCTGCATCCTTTGTCTTAGATTTTCATCGGGCAGCGCATGCTCTGCTCCATAAAAATTACTGCCGGTTACATATCCGGCCTCCTGAATCATCTTTCCGACGGAATCAAGATAAATTAGTGGATTTTCCATAGCGCGTTTGTTTTCTATCACATAATTTCCGGAGCCATGTCTCTTTTCTATCATGCCTTTCTGCTGTATAATATTTAATGTCTCCCGTATTGTAGAACGCGCTACATGGTATTCTTTTGCAAGCTCCAGTTCTCCAGGAATTTTCTGACCGATATACCATTCCTTATTATGAATTTTTTTTTCCAGGAGCTCTGCAATTTGTTCATATCGACGCTGTATCATGCTGCTATCATACACTCCTCGGACCATCATGCATAATGATCCAGATATTTAAAAGTTGTCTGACATCTTTTACAGGTCTTATTATAGCATCGCCTTTTTGAGCCAACTATCAAAAAAACTTAATATTTATGTAAAGAGGAGGTTAAATAACCGGGAGGCAAGGATGGGGGGACTGATACATAATTAAGCGAAGAACCAATAAAAATAACCGGGAGGAAAGGCCATGAAAAGACATCATCGAATCATACATAATTTTTTACTTTATTCCGTTTTTGCTTTTTATATTGTAATTCTATTCGCATTACTATTTATGAAAAGGCATTCGTTCAGCTCTATAAACGTTGTGCCGTTCCGTTCCATAATTAGTTATTTATCGGACGGCAATATAGTTTTACATAGCTTTGCACTCAGCAATGTGTTAGGCAACATTGTCTTATTCATACCCTTGGGTGTTTATTTGACTTTGTTTAATAGCGATAAAAGACTGTATAAAAATGTTTTGTGGATAATCTTAATCGGCTTATCCGTTGAAATAATACAATATATATTCAAAATTGGTGTCACTGATATAGATGATGTGATTTTGAATGGCTTGGGAGGATTTATAGGAATAGCTGCCTATAGAATTTTATTGCTGCTGTTTAAAGACGTAAGTAAAGTCAGGTATGCCGTCGAAATAATCGCTCCGATAACCGGAATAGTTTGTTTTTTAATTTTATTCCTTTATAATAATACATGAAGTAACGAATTTTAATTCATAATACGGATCAGAAAAATCATGCGTGTTAAAATGATTTTTGAAGAAAGTCACTGTATATTTTACATGGAAATGAGGATAAGAATGAACGATAAGATAGCCATTTTATTTCCTGGAATAGGATATCATACGGATAAGCCGTTGTTATATTTTTCAAAAGATTTAGCGGCAGGTTTGAACTATGAATATAGAGAAGTATTTTATGGGGAGATGCCGAAGGCTGTAAAGGGGGATGCCGGAAAAAAACAAGAGGCTTTTGCCCTGGCCAGGAAGCAAGTAAAAAGACAGTTGGATGAAATGGATTTTTCCCAATATGAAACGATAATTTTCATATCAAAGAGTCTGGGAAGTATTTTGGCGGCAGATTATGCAGACAGCCATAAGCTTGATGTCAGGCATATAATATTTACACCAATACAAGAAACCCTGACCCTATCCATTAAGAAAGGAATTGTTTTTCATGGAACAAAGGATAATTGGATCAATACGGAGGACTTAAAGAAAAAGTGTGCGAAAGAAGGACTGCGCCTGTATCTGATTGAGAATGCCGATCATTCCCTGGAAACGGAAAATACACTGACAAATATTGAAAATATAAGAATCATTATGGGTCAGGTGAAAGATTATCTGTCTATATAGTTACTGTGAGGAAGGTTTTATATGAATATTGAGATAAGAGAATATCATAAAAATGATATTTCACAAGCAGTTTGCATTTGGAATGAGATTGTCGAGGAGGGCATTGCCTTCCCGCAAATGGATCTATTAACAGTTAACGGCGGTGACGAATTCTTTTCACTGCAATCCTATACCGGCATCGCTTTTGATAAAGACAGAGGGGAGCTTGTGGGCATTTATATACTTCATCCTAATAATGTGGGACGATGCGGACATATTTGTAATGCAAGCTATGCGGTAAAAAAAGAGCTTCGGGGTCATCACATAGGTGAAAAACTGGTAAGCCATTGTTTAAGTAAGGCCAGGGAATTGAACTTTAAGCTTTTACAGTTTAATGCGGTGGTCAGAACAAATGAAAAAGCGCTTCGCCTATATAAAAAGCTTGGATTTGTTAAATTGGGCATTATTCCCGATGGATTTCTTATGAAAGATGGTACGTATGAAGATATTGTACTTCATTATTACGTTTTGTAGTATGAATTCCGATGTATGGGAGGGTTTATATGGAAACGGGAATTTTAAACGAGGCTTTATCACAATAATAATGGCAATTTGAAAGGACTGGAATAAGTTGAAAAAAAATATAATAAAGCAAAAAGGCCGGATGGCAGCTGCCGCATTAATTTTGTTAAGCTGTTTAACGGCTTGTGGAAACCGTGTGACCGGGGATAACATGTCAAAGGAAGAGGCAATTGGGGCTCTTGAAGCAGAGACAGAAGACAGCGGGGATATAGCTTCAGCAGAAGATAGTGAGAGTGCCGCTTTAACAGAAGAGGGTAACAGAACAGAAGGGATTCAAACCGATAGGGATTCCATGATCGATGCTTATGTCTCTATACTGGAGGGAGTATATGGTAATCATTCTTTTCCGGATGGTTATGATTATGGTTTTGATGATTATTATGATATTTCTGAAAATCAATTTGCAGTATATGACATTGACCGGGATGGAAAAGAGGAATTGATCATTCAATATGTAACTACCGCATCGGCGGGAATGATAGAAAAAATATATGACTTTAATAGCAGTACCAATACGGTTACGGAAGAATTTTCGGAATTTCCCAATCTTACCTATTATGATAATGGTGTAATCGAAGCAGGCTGGTCCCATAATCAGGGGCTGGCCGGAGAATTTTGGCCATATACCTTATACCGATATGACCGGGAATCAGATACGTATGTCGAAGAGGAAATGGTGGATGCCTGGGATAAATCCCTGTCGGAGACAAATTATGATGGAGAACCTTTTCCCGAAGATGCCGATAAGGATGGGGATGGTATCGTGTATTACATTATGCCGGACGGAAAATATGAACTTAATGCGCCCGCCGATTCAGAGGAATATAATCAATGGCATGATTCCTATGTGAAAGGTGCAGAAAAAGTGGCTGTCCCCTATAGGAATTTAAGTGAAGAAAATATTAACAGTATTAAATAGACAGCTTCTGTTATGTAAGCACCTACTGAGAAAGTCAACAAAATTTACCCACCAGAAGAGCATGTTTTTTAAAGAATTTTAGCAGAAATCCAGTTCACTTTAGCTGAGTGGATAAATGCGTTATCACTGTCAGATTGTTCTGAAACAGAATTGATGCTGAAAAAGAAATTTAAATAGAGTGATTTGAATAAAGGGATTTTTATAGAATCAGATGTAAAGGAGCAGGCATGGAGAATAATAAAAAAATAATTCAGACCATAAAAGAATACTGTTTGAGTCAACCGGGTGCATATGAAACGAGACCTTTTGGTAAGTATCCCATCTGTTACCGGGTTATGGGAAAAATATTTGCACAATTTAATCCGGAAGATAATTTTTATAAAATGACAGTAAAATGTGATCCGGAAAAAGCCCATCTATACCGACAGCTTTATCCGGAAATCATAGTACGCGGCTACCATTGTCCGCCTGTTCAGCAGCCATATTGGAATACGATTGACCTATATGCATTTTCCGATATGGAAATGCTGTTTCAGATGATAGAGGAAGCCTATGATGCGGTGGTTGCAAAATTTTGCAAAAAGGCAAAAATACGGCTACCATCTTTGTCACAATTGGAATTTAAGGATACGAATGGAGAAGATTTGGATTTTGCCATGCTTTGCAACAGACTGGACTGTGCCCTTGACGAATTGGTCGGGGAAAAACTTCAGAGAAGCCAATATCATCAGTTTAACCAAAGAGACAGCATTCACGATGTTATTGTGGCCTATAAAAATGGAGAACCGGTAGCATGCGGTGCCTTTAAAATGTATGACGAGGAGCATGCCGAATTAAAACGTATTTTTACGGACCCCTCTGTTCGGAATATGGGCTTGGGCGGAGAGCTCCTAAGGAGATTGGAAGCAAAAGCAAAAATAAAAGGATATCGGTTTTGTATTTTGGAAACCGGAAAGCCCTTAGAAGCAGCACATCATTTGTATAAAAAGGCAGGATATAAAATGATAGCAAATTATGGGCAGTATGCGGATATGCCGGACTCCATTTGTATGGAACGAAAAATTTAACAGGGGGGCATTAAAATATTACAGGATGGAGATAACAGTATGAAAATAGCCGCTATTCAATTAAATGCGGACTTTGCAGATGTGAAGCCGAATTTGATCAAATCAGAAAAATATATTAAGCAAGCAGTTTCATCAGGCGCCGAACTCGTTTTACTTCCTGAATTTTTTACATCTGCCATCGGTTTTTCTGAACAAATGCTGGATGTGGCAAGACAAAACAGTCAGGTTCCGGTGCTGCTCAAGCAATGGGCGGCTGAATACAAGGTAATAATCGGAGGCTCATACATAACCTTTAACGGAAAAGATGCATTTAATTTGTTCAATCTTGTTTTTCCGAACGGAGAAATCTTTGCACATAAAAAGGACATACCAACGCAGTTTGAAAATTGCTATTATACAAAGGGAGATGAAAACAATGTGCTGGTTACGCCCATCGGAAGCTTTGGTGTTGCCCTGTGCTGGGAAATGATACGGTATGATACGTTACGCCGGATAACCGGTAAAGCTGATCTGGTGCTGTCCGGTTCCTGCTGGTGGGATTTGCCGATTGATGCCCCGCCCGAAAGAGAACCGCTCAGGCAGTACAATCAAAACCTGGCTTGTGAGACTCCTGTGGTTTTTGCAAAATTGCTGGGTGTTCCGATTGTTCATGCAAGCCACTGCGGAAAAGTGACGGCATACAATTTCCCGTCTTGTGATAAAATGCAGACAAGACAATTTGTCGGTGCGGCGCAAATAGCAGACGGAAACGGCCGTGTGCTTGCAAGGAAGCCTTTTTCCGAAGGGGAAGGCTTTGTGATTTCGGATATCTCATGGGATACTTCCAAGCGAAAAAGTGCAGAAAAGTACCCTGGTGAGTATTGGATTCCCGATCTGCCAGATTCTTATAAACGGGCATGGAAAACAGGGAATCCCAAAGGAAAGCATTTCTATGAAACGGTTACATTGCCTTATTATGACAAATATGGAAGTGTATAGGGAGATATGATGAAAAAGGATTTATGGTTTTTGGGATTGATCATGACTGTGGCATTACTGGGTGGATGCAGCTCTGAAACTGTTCAAAACGAAATGATATTGAAAGTAAACGATACCTTATATTATGGAACGGATGAAATTGGTCCCATGGGTGATGCAGGGAGTGTTGAGGGAGAGATCATTTCTTCGGTCGATGCAGATTCTATTCCAACTGAAAATGGTTCCTCCAATTTTGGCTGCATCGGAAACAGTTATACGTATAATTATGGTGATGGATTTATAATGGTCGCATTAGATGATGGTGAGTGGCATTGCTTTTATGCTTATTCAGATTGACAAATTAATTATGGAGGATAGCATGGAAATAAAGAAAATTGATCTGGACTTTTCCATATGTAAAGTTAAAGAGTATTCCATGGTGAATTTAGAAAGCGAATATTGCTTTATAGGAAGAACAGATGAAGAAAATTCTCTTGTATGCATTACGGGAAATGTGCCGGAGAATACCATTGAAAGAGAGGATGGCTGGAAGGCTTTTCGGATACAGGGAGTGTTAGATTTTTCATTAATCGGAATACTCTCAAAAATATCGGCATTGCTCGCAGAAAATAATATCGGTATTTTTGCCGTATCCACTTACAACACAGATTATATCCTGACGAAGGAAGAAAATTATTCGAAAGCTTTAGATGTGCTTTCAAAAGCTGGTTATCGGATAGTATAATGATAAATTCAAATTGAACAAGATCGCTGTGCGATGGCTGTTGCAGGCTGCCCAAAGAGGTTCGGAATGAGTTTAAGTAAAGATAATTTTAGTAAATGGAATTTTATAATCTATAATATCTATAAAATACAGAATGTTCCAATTCGGATAACAGACCGGAGTGGAAAAATCCTGGGTGAACCATTTGAAAAATTTAAAGATTATGATCCGGTAAGTAATAATAAAGAACTTTTCTGCAAAATTTGTCAATCAGAAACAGATTTCATGGAAAAATGTTATTTATATACGGATGATGAGTTTGTTTATTCAATATTTAAGATGGATGAAATTTATATAATCATAGGACCGGTTTTGTTTACGACAAAGACTATACATCAGATTCATTCGTATTTAAGGG
>CAMJWQ010000196.1 GCA_946409475.1 uncultured Lachnospiraceae bacterium | reverse complement strand
AAAATATGGGCTCCATGTTTATTTATAAGCTGAGTGGCCTGAGTTTAAATGCAACGGATAACCTGCTGATTTCCATTTTAATTGGTACGGTCTGGGTCGGCTATTACTCTAATTATGTATTGATTTCGAACAAGCTCCTGGCTTTCATACAGATTGGATTTGGAACATTAACTGCAGGCATTGGTAATTTGAGCGTATTGGAAAATAAAGACAGGCAATATCAAATATTTAAAGCCATCCAGACCATAAGCCTGATTTTAGCCGGTATCACAGTAACGTGCTTTTCCCTGTTAATTAATGATTTGATTTGTTTATGGCTTGGCGGACAGTTTATATTTGATTTCAGGATGGTCCTGATTATTTCCCTTAACATGTATCTGTCCTGTATTTTACAGCCCTTATGGATATACCGGGAAGCCAACGGATTATATAAAAGAACCGGATATGTAATGCTGATTACGGCAATTCTTAATCTGACATTATCCCTATTACTGGGAAAAATCATGGGAATAAGCGGCATATTACTATCTACGGCTGTTGCAAGGCTGCTGACGTATTTCTGGTATGAGCCCATACTTTTATTTAAGGAATATTTCTTTCAGCCTGTACTTCCATATTTTATGCAGATCGTGATCCATTTTGTAATAACTTTTTTACTTATTATCTTTTTTCACCAGCTGTCTTCTCCCATCGTAATAACCAGCTGGATACATTTATTCATAAAAGGAATTTCCCTTGGCGCATTCCTCGGCATCTTTTTTCTCTCTGTCTATTCACGCACGGAAGGCTTCTCCACCCTGCAGGAAAAATTAAGGCTCTTATTAAAAAGAGCAAAATGGAATAGGATGAAATAATAAAATGAAGGTAACTAAGATATTGCCATACATAAAAGGATTACCGAAAACCATATATTTTAATTTAAAATATTTTGATTTCTTTACGGCGGTAAAGCTGCCGGTATTGGTATCTCAAAATGTTCTGCTGCTTCAAGCGAAGGGGCGTATCGTACTGCCCTGTGATACCATTAAGACCGGCATGGTTAAGCTTGGTTTTGGAAATGTAGGTATATTTGATTTTAAAAGATCCCGGGCTATTTGGAACGTATCCGGAAATGTTGTCTTTATGGGGACCTGTTATATCGGTCATGGTTCAAAAATCAGTGTTAATAAAAACGGAACCCTTATATTAGGCAGTAAATTTGCTGTGGGCGCAGAAACAACGATAGTATGCAATAAAAAAATAAGCTTCGGTAATGATTGCATTGTTTCCTGGGATACTCTGATCATGGATACGGACTTTCATCAAATCTATGATGAAAAACATCGTATTATCAATTATGATAAAGAAGTTAAAATAGGAAATAACGTATGGACAGGCTGCCGGTGCACCATATTAAAGGGGGCGGAGATAGCAGACAATACCATAATAGGTGCCAACAGTACCGTCAGCAGTAAAATCAGCGGATGCGGCCAAATCATAGCAGGCAATCCTGTCAAAATAATAAAAACGAATGTACATTGGTCTTATATGGAATAGCTTATAAATTTTTAATTCTATTTAATTTTATTTTATTTTTAAAACCGAATGATATCTGCTATAATAATGATATTCTATTAATAAATAAAATTTACTAAAGCTACAGAAATCAGATAGCAAACAAATCAAATCAGCAAACGTTGACACAAAAATAAATTTATGTTATTCTTTATTAGTATGTACGCCGCACAATGAGGTTATAAGTCTGGAAACCAGCACCGAAATTGGCGAGATTGAGATATGGGAGGTGCCCTATGTACGCTATTATTGCAACTGGCGGAAAGCAGTATAAAGTTTCCGAAGGTGATATCATCAAGGTAGAAAAGCTTGGTGTGGAGGCCGGAGAAACCGTTACTTTTGACCAGGTACTTGCTGTTAATAACGGAACACTTGCTGTCGGGGATGAAGCTGCAAAAGCTACCGTAACTGCAACTGTTATGAAAGATGGCAAAGGTAAAAAGGTTATCGTTTACAAGTATAAAAGAAAAAGCGGTTACCATAAAAAAAATGGTCATAGACAAGCATATACGCAGGTTAAAATCGAAAAGATTAATGCATAATCTGCTATTTTAGGAGAGTCATGATTACAGTTACAATCTACAAGAATCAGGAAGATGAATATGTCGGCTTTCAATGTAAAGGTCATGCAGGCTACGGGCCTCATGGTAAAGACATTGTATGCGCCTCCGTTTCGGTACTCATTATTAATACCATCAATTCCATAGAAGCCTTCACTTACGATAAATGCAAGGTGGATACGGATGAGGAAGAAGGATTAATTGAGTGTATCTTTCACTCGGAGCCAAGTGCGGAAGCAGCATTGTTATTGGATTCCATGGTTCTTGGTTTGCAGGAAATCGAAAAGAAATACGAAGATGAGTATCTGAAATTAATAGTTAAGGAGGTGTAACTTATGCTAAATATGAACCTTCAGTTTTTTGCCCACAAAAAGGGAGTTGGTTCTACCAAAAACGGTAGAGATTCCGAATCCAAAAGATTAGGTGCAAAAAGAGCGGACGGACAATTTGTAAAAGCCGGTAACATTTTATATAGACAACGCGGTACCAAAATCCATCCTGGAATTAATGTTGGCCGTGGTGGTGATGATACATTATTTGCATTAGTTGACGGAGTATTGCGATTTGAAAGAAAAGGAAGAGATAAAAAGCAAGCTTCCGTATATCCGGTAAAGATAGCTGAGTAAGAAATCAGGTTTCAAATCTTTTGGGTTTGAAACCTTTTCTTTTTCTAAAAAAGTGTATATACTAATATTGGTAATCAGCTTTGCTATAAAATAAATACTGAAAAAAGAAGGTGAGTTCATGTTTGCAGATAGAGCTGCCATTTACATCCGTTCCGGAAAAGGCGGTAACGGACATGTTAGCTTCCGCCGGGAAAAATATGTGCCTAACGGCGGTCCTGACGGTGGTGACGGCGGTGCGGGCGGCGATGTGATATTTGAAGTGGATGAAGGTTTAAATACCCTGTCCGCTTTCAGGCATAAACGAAAATACGCTGCTAAAGACGGTGCCGACGGCGGAAAAAGAAACTGCCGTGGTAAAGACGGCGAAGATATGATTATTTCAGTTCCCAAGGGAACCGTAATTAGGGAAGAAGCATCCGGCATGGTAATAGCCGATATGTCCGGAGATAATCTAAAACGAACTATCCTGAAAGGCGGACGCGGAGGGAAAGGTAACCAGCATTATGCCACGGCAACGATGCAGGTGCCCAAATATGCCCAGCCGGGACAACCTTCCATGGAGCTGAATATTAAACTGGAATTAAAGGTCATTGCTGACGTTGGTTTAATCGGATTTCCCAATGTGGGAAAGTCTACCTTTTTATCCAGAGTGTCCAATGCCAGGCCTAAAATTGCCAATTATCACTTTACGACCATACATCCCAATTTGGGTGTCGTTGATTTTAAGGAGGGTAAGGGTTTCGTTATTGCGGATATTCCCGGATTAATAGAGGGAGCTTCAGCGGGTGCCGGTCTGGGACATGAATTTTTACGGCATATCGAGAGAACCAGGGTAATGATTCATATTGTTGATGCAGCCTCCACGGAGGGGCGGGATCCGATAGAAGATATTTATACCATTAACAAAGAATTGCAGGCTTATAATGAAAAAATCGCCAGGCGTCCCCAGGTTATTGCCGCCAATAAAACGGATGTCTTAGGAGATGCAAAAGAAGTTCTGCAGAAATTAAAGGAAGAATTCGAACCCCAGGGTCTAAAAGTATTTCCTATATCTGCCGTAACGGGAAACGGAATTCCAGAGCTTCTCTATTATGTTAAAAATTTATTGGAGACCTTAAAAGAGGAGCCGGTTTTATTTGAACAGGAATATTATCCTGAAATGTCGGGTTCTTTAGAGGCGTCCTTAAACGTATATAAAAATGAAGAAGGCATTTTTATAGTGGAGGGGCCTAAAATAGAGAGAATGCTGGGATATACGCATCTGGATTCCGAGAAAGGATTTGCTTTTTTTCAAAAATTCATGAAAACATCCGGAATTTTAGAAAAATTAGAAGAACTGGGTATCGAAGAAGGTGATACGGTGAAAATCTATGATTTGGAATTTGACTATTATAAATAAAATACAGCTTCATCCCGTACCATAAAAGCAAAGTGAAGGAAAGGAGAGCCGGATATCGTAATGATGTCCGCTGACATATGACCAGTAAACAACGTGCTTATTTAAAATCATTAGCAAGCAAAGAAAATCCTATTTTTCAAATAGGTAAAGCCGGTCTGACTCCGGAGATAACGAAGGCACTTGGCGAAGCCCTGGAAGCCAGAGAACTCATTAAGGTCCGGATTTTAAAAAACTGCATGGATAATCCGAAGGAAATTGCTGCCGTTATATCGGAACGGACGCAATCACAGGTAGTGCAGGTGATTGGAAATATTATGATTTTTTATAAAGAATCCAAAACCAGGAAAAAAATAGAATTGCCTAAAAATAGATAAATCCGTGCCGGAGGCGTTATATGACGAAAACAACAGCTGCTAAAATGAGAGTAGGAATATTAGGCGGAACCTTTGACCCCATCCACATCGGACATTTAATATTAGCCCAGGAGGCCTGTCATACTTTTCAATTGAATTGTATTTATATCATGCCTAATGCTAATCCTCCACATAAGGATTATGAGCATATATCCGATGTGAGCCATAGAATCAATATGATAAAGCTGGCCATAAAGGATAATGAAAATTTTGTATTATCGACTGTGGAGACGGATGATACACAAAAATCCTATACCTATAAAACCATAACTGAATTGCACAGGCATCATCCGGATATGGAATTGTTTTTTATTATGGGGGCCGATTCCTTATATTCGATTGAGAAATGGAAGAATCCGGATCAGATATTTCAAAACTGTACATTACTGTCGGCTGTCCGGGATGATGTGGACCAAGGGGAATTAGATGAACAGATAGCGTATTTAACATCGAAATATCACTGCAGCATCTTAAGGCTTCCTTCTTTTCATTTGGATATTTCCTCAAAGATGATACGAAAAAAAGTTGCCAATAAGGAACCTATTAAATATTATGTAACAACAGATGTTGAGAACTATATTTACAATAACCGGCTATATACCATGGCAAATAAAATGAATGACAATAAGGAAGAATAAAAAGCGGGGAAACATATGAAATCCTATGATCTAATTAAAATCAGAAAAATTTTAAAGCGTAACTTGGATAAGAGACGTTATGAGCATACGATAGCAGTGTCCTATACAGCAGCCGCACTGGCAATGCGCTATGGCTGTGATATAAAGAAAGCCCGTTTGGCCGGTTTGCTCCATGATTGTGCAAAATGCATCCCTAATGACAAAAAAATAGAGCTTTGTCATAAATACAATATCCACATGAATGAAGCGGAAATGAAAAATCCGTTTTTACTACATGCAAAGCTAGGCGCTTTTTTAACCATGCATAAATATAAAATTCAGGACAAGGAAATCATTAATGCCATTTTAAATCACACTACAGGAAAGCCCAATATGGCAACCCTTGATAAATTAGTATATGTAGCGGATTATATTGAACCGGGAAGAGATAAGGCTCCTAATATAGAAGAAATCAGAAAGCTGGCTTTTATGGATCTTGATCAGGCTCTCTTTCAAATATTATGCAATACCTTAAGCTATTTGGAATCCTTTGAGGGAGACGTCGATCCTTTAACACAAAAAGCATATGATTATTATAAAAAACTGTTGCAAAAAGAGTTACTGCCGGAAGAGCCGCTATAAAATAAAAGAAACATACTAAAAATAAACAGAGAGGATGTTAATATGGATCAATCTTATGAAATGACAAAAATAGTCATAGATGCTTTAGCAGATAAAAAAGCGGTGGATGTCAGGGTGATTGATATCAGTAATGTAACGGTAATGGCCGATTACTTTATCATAGCGCATGGCACCAATAAAAATCAGGTTCAGGCCATGATTGACAATGTGGAAGAAAAAATGGGAAAAGCCGGATATGTTCCCAGGCAGATAGAGGGCTATCAAAATGCAAATTGGATATTAATGGATTACGGTGATATTATTGTCCATGTATTTGACCAGGAAAACAGGCTGTTTTATGACCTCGAACGGATCTGGAAAGACGGTAAGATAATACAATTTTCATAAATTTTTAAAACTTTGTATAAACAGAAGGCAGGGTACTGAATCATAGTGATTTAACAGACAGTACCCTGTTTTTTATTTCATGGGAAATTTAACGGTATCTTCTGAAAACACCGAACACCTTACCTAAAATAGTAACTTCCTGCAGGATAATAGGCTCCATGTAATCATTTTCCGGCTGTAAACGAACAAATCCCTTCTCCTTAAAAAAGGTTTTTACCGTTGCGGAATCATCGATTAAGGCAACCACCGTATCTCCGTTATCGGCTGTGGAACAGCTTTGTACAAATACCTGATCCCCATCATAAATTCCTGCATTTATCATACTGTCACCCTTTACGTTTAATACAAAGGCCGTTCCGCCCGGAAGCATATCCGCCGGTATGGGAAAGTAGCCTTCAATATTTTGTTCCGCAAGAATCGGACTGCCGGCGGCAACAGTTCCAACAATGGGAAGGCTGGCAATTTCCCTCCGCACCATCTGGAAGTTATCATCT
>CAMJWQ010000195.1 GCA_946409475.1 uncultured Lachnospiraceae bacterium | reverse complement strand
AATCAAATAAACAGTTCCTATCCATTGATTTTTAGAGTAAAAAGCGGATTATAATTGCCATATTATTCATAATAAGTTATCATTTTTAATATAACATAATATTGGCAGGATGAGACAGATGAGTGCAGTCATGGGACTTATCTGTATACAAAAGGAAAAGGTTATCTATAAAAAGTATATTTATCATTTGTTTAAGGAGGAGTTTATGTCGGAAAAACAAATTACCCCTAAGAAAGTATTTTTTCAGTTCGGAATCTCTTTATTTGTATTGGTTTTGGTTATCAATCTGGTGCAGTCTTTGCTGGCAGTTGCATTTCATGTTTTTCTGCCTGATTTTCTGGCAAATCCATGGTTCACGTGGATTTTGGTCGCAGTCAGCTTTTACTGCATAGGCTTTCCCTTGTATGTTTTTATGATGAGAGGATTACCGGAGGCAGAGAAGGGAGAAAAAAAGGGATTATCCCTATGGCAGTTTTTCATGCTTTTTCTCATCTGCATGGCAGCAACTTATATTTTTAATATACTTGGTGCAGGTGTAACGGGAATTATTAGTCTTTTAAAAGGAAAAAGTGTCTTAAATCCCCTTCAAAGCGTAGTAGAGTCCTCTAATATCATACCGAATATCCTTTTCGGATGTATTTTATCACCCATAATTGAAGAGTTGGTCTTTCGAAAAATAGCATTGGATAAATTAAGGATTTACGGCGATAAAACAGCTATCTGGCTGACAGCCCTGGCATTTGGCCTGTTTCATGGAAATTTATCCCAGTTTTTCTACGCAGTAGTATTAGGGATGATTTTTGCCTATGTGGTAATTAAAACAAACTCTGTAACCAATAGTATTGTTTTACATATGATTATTAATTTCTTTGGTATGATTATCATTCCGGCATTATCTTTGTCAGGAAATATGGCAGCAGCTGCGGCAGCCGGTATAATGATCATATTTTTCGTGGTTTCCGGACTGACGCTGTTTTTTATAAACCGAAAAAAAATTTCTTTTACGCCGGGACTGAGAGAGGAAGACCGGACGATTGACCGAAAGCTGATTTATTTAAATGCGGGCATGCTCCTCGGTATTTTAATAAATGTTGCGAGCATGATTTATATCTCATTATTATAGCATTTTCTTAAGGTATGACCCCTTTCACAAAGAAGTTGAAAGGAGGTCATACTTTTTTCGATTTATTAGGAAAGACCTTGTTGCCGTAAAGTGTTAAAGTCTGTGATTTCCTATAAATCAAACCCTCCGGGGGGGGGGATGCACACGAATGCATAAGGAAGATGTCACTGCGTGACTGCATTCGGCGCGCAAAGTGTCTTCTCCCTCAAGAATGAGGGGCAGGGAGCTGAAGTGTCGAAGACACTTTGTTATGAAAGATTTCCTTTTATACGAATTCCCTGTATGTTAGAATAGGATAAAACCTGTGGATGAGGATGGCCAATGAATTATGAAAGAGACTATTTTACGTATTTTGAAAGAGCTGACTGCCATAAACAGTCGGACAGATACGAAAGAAGAAATAAGAGCAACAAACTATATATATGACAGAATACGGCAGGAAATGTATTTTCAAGAGCATCCGGATTTCGTTGACCGGTATGCCATAGAGAATGATTACCTTAAAAGAGACGTTGTCTATGCCTTTGTAAAGGGAAAGACAAACAGAACCGTAATCTTTATGGGGCATGTGGATGTCGTGGGTGTGGAGGATTATGGAAGCATTAAGGAGTATGCCTTTGATATAGAGAAGCTTCCGGCAAAATTAGAGAAGGTTGAGCTCTATAGGGAAGCCAAAAGGGATTTGGATTCGAAGGAATGGATTTTCGGCCGTGGCACGGCTGACATGAAGGGCGGGGTGTCTGCTGTCCTGGCGTACTTTCTGGAATTTTCAAAGGAGGAAAGCAGGGACGGGAATCTGTTATTTTTAGCCGTTCCGGATGAAGAATCCTATTCTGTGGGAATGAGAGGTGCCGTCTCCTTATTAAAGGAATTAAAAGAGACCTATCAATTTGATTATCGTTTGCTTATTGATCCGGAACCCAATTTCCGTGTGCAAAATAAGCAGATCATGTCCATTGGCTCCGTGGGCAAGTGCATGCCCGCTGTTTTGGTCCAGGGAGCTACCGCCCATATATGCAAGTGTTTTGACGGCCTGAATCCCCTGGGTGTTATGTCGGAGATTTTGCTGAAAACGGAGCTGTCGTTGGAATTTTGTGACCGTTATGAGAAGGAAATTACAGCACCGCCCACCTGGCTTTCTATGAAAGACAGGAAAGAGGGATATGATGTCTCTCTTCCCTTAAGGGCAGGCGGGTATTTAAATCTTCTTAGTTTTACCACCACACCGGATGAAATATTAATGAAATTATCGAAAATCGCATGGGAGGCGTGCCAACGGTATATACAAAAGGTTAACTCCACCTATGAGATATATTCCGGGTTTTCTGACGCATCCTTAGTTCAAAATGCCGGATTTCAACCTAAGGTAATGACTGTGAGGGAATTAACGGACATGCTCGGTAAAGAAAGAAAAGAAGAATATCATACCTTTTATCAAAAACTGTATGCGTCGGTTCTGTCAAAAATACGGGGAGGAGAGTTGAATTATCCTGAGGCTACCATATACATGATGAGTGAGCTCCTTACTTTTTCAGGTATTTTAACTCCTGTGATTTTATTGGGCTTTGCTCCGCCTTATTATCCTCCGGTTCATAGTGATAAATTAGAACAGAAAGAAGGAATGGGCAGTGCCATATTTGAAGTAATAAAAAAATGTGCAAAAGAGAAGCTGCAGATAGACTTTGCGAAGGAAAATTATATGCTGGGAATATCAGACTTAAGTTATTGCGGAATCGGCAGCCCCTTCGATTTTAATGAATATGTAAGAAATACTCCTGTCTGGGGAGAAATGTATCATATGGATTTCGATTCCATAAAGGAAATTAATATTCCCGGTATCATTTTGGGACCATGGGGAAAGGATCTGCATCAGATAACGGAGCGGGTTAATAAAAAAAGCCTGTTGGAAGAATTTCCACTTTTACTGGATGCAGCTGTAAAAGAGTGTTTTAAGTAAAAAGCAGAAGACAAAAGGACAGAAAGGAAAAAGAAAATGTCAGTACAAACAGTGAAAAATTATGTAAGCAAATGGAATGTGGAGGATCGTATTCAGGAATTTAGTGTATCAAGTGCGACGGTGGAATTAGCCGCAGAGGCAGTGGGTGTCATTCCCGCCCGTATTGCGAAAACCTTATCTTTTTTAACCAAAAGCGGATGCCTTCTGGTCGTTACCGCAGGAGATGCGAAAATAGACAATGCCAAATATAAGAGAACATTTGGTGAAAAGGCAAAGATGCTGTCTTTTG
The DNA here is from genome assembly GCA_946409475.1 of uncultured Lachnospiraceae bacterium. GTDB lineage: Bacteria > Bacillota > Clostridia > Lachnospirales > Lachnospiraceae > CAMJWQ01. The sequence continues at coordinate 3,356 of CAMJWQ010000195.1, read as the reverse complement.
AACAGGTCGAAGAGATGACAGGCCACCCCGTGGGAGGTGTTTGCCCTTTTGCCAATAAAAAAGGAGTTAGAACCTGTCTGGATATTTCCATGAAACGTTTTAAAACGGTCTTTCCGGCGGCAGGCTCCGCAAGCTCTGCCATAGAGCTTTCCTGTGAGGAACTGTTTACTATTGCCGGTGCCGAGGCCTGGGTGGATGTTTGTAAGGGCTGGGACTAGTGTGTCAGTACACCAGTCATGAAGGAAAGTTCATGCATAGGATTATTAATATCCGACTTTCTGATGATATTTACCATATCTTAACATGACAGGCAGGATTTTTTAACATTAATTTTCTATACTAAAGAAAATATGAAAGGTAAGCTTCCGCTGTGGGGTTTGAAGGAGCCCTGATTGTAAGCACTCCTTTCGGCTTGACTTACTGATACGGGAATATGAGGAAAATGTATGGAAGCAAAGGAAAGAGAGTTGTTACGGATCATAGAAGGGGTACATATAAAGCCGGTATTTCAACCGATTATATCTTTACGTTCAGGGAAGGTACTTGGTTATGAAGCACTCAGCAGAATTACGACGGTAACCTGCATATCCTGTATTGAGGAATTGTTTCAGCTGTCCATTGATAATAATATGGTCTGGGAATTAGAGCAGATATGCAGAAAGAAAAGTCTGGATCATATTGCCCCTCTCATGGAAAAGAATTCCGATATTAAATTATTTCTTAATGTAAATCCGATGGTAATTCATGACCAAAAATTTAAAGAAGGCTTTACGAAAAGCTGTATTGAGGAATACAAAATCTCGCCAAACCGTTTGATTTTTGAAATTACGGAGAAAACCGCAATACGGGATATGGAAAGCTTTCAAAGAACCATAGACCATTACAAGGAACAATTTTATGAAATAGCAATAGATGATGCCGGTTCCTGTTATTCGGGCCTGAACCTGATATTGGATATCCGTCCCCATTATATTAAACTGGATATGAAATTAATAAGAGATATTGATAAAGATAATTTAAAATATGCATTAATAAAGGGATTAGTTGAAGTATCCCGGCTATCTAATATATCCTTAATAGCGGAAGGAATTGAAACGGAAGCGGAATTAGAGACCCTGACCCAGCTTGGCGTTCATTACGGCCAGGGATATTTTATTCAGAAGCCCCAGGTGGAAATAGAAGAAATTCCATTAAAACTCATTACTCTGTTACAAAACATCAACAGTAAAATGAATAGCATAAGCGGCGGCAATTTAACCAGAATCTATATTGACCATATTGCCAAAAAGACGAATACCATTCCCCCCGCCTGTAAAGTGGAGGAGGTTTTTGATGTATTTCGCTCTGATGATTCCACATATGGGATGTGTGTCATAAGTGATGAAAGGGTAGTAGGCATAATAACCAGAGAAAATATTACCCTCCGGTTATCGGGAAGATATGGCTTCAGCCTTAACCAGAAAAAGGATATAACCGCCATTATGGATAATGAATTTTTAGAAGTGGATTATCATACGCCCATAAGTGCTGTTGCCTCTATAGCGATGGAACGTGATGGAAGTAAGCTCTATGATTTTATCGTGGTGACAAAGGAAGGGAAATACCGGGGTACCGTGACCATTAAGGATTTATTGAAAAAGGCTACGGAAATAGATGTAACAAATGCGAAGCAGCAAAATCCCCTTACGGGATTGCCCGGAAATGTTGCTATTGATAACAGGATTAACGAGGCTATCCGGAAAAATGAGGAGGTTTCCATTCTTTATCTGGATCTGGATAATTTTAAAGCATTTAATGATGTGTATGGTTTCGACCAGGGAGATATGATTATTTGCGCCCTGGCGGAGTCAATTACGGAAAGTATATGTGACAGAGATTTTGCGGGGCATATCGGAGGAGATGACTTTGTAGTTGTATTAAGGGGAGATAATTTTCATGAAACGGCTGCTGTTATCATTAATAAATTTATTAAAAAATCATATAAATACTATTCCCGTGAGGACATCGAAAAGGGCTTTTTTTTAGCGTATAACAGAAAAGGAGACTTGGAGAAATTCCCTCTGGTTACTGTTACAATAGCCTGTACGGTATGGAGGAAAAACTGTAAAGAGGATTTTTTCGAACTATCCAGAAAGCTTGCTAAGTTAAAGAAAAAAGCAAAACAAATTGAGGGGAATAATATATTTACCGAGGATAATTGAGGCAACGATAGTATATCCCAATGGCATAATTCCGTCCCTATCTAAAGTCTCTTAATTTTCTGCAGCTTTCCTTAAATATTTTATAACCTCCGTTCCTGCTTTCGCACCCTCATATACAGCCTTGGATATTTGCAAAAGTCCACCGGTACAATCTCCGGCAGCAAATAAACCGGGTATGGTAGTCTGCATATTTTCATCCACCACTATTTTATTATTATTGATATCGGCACCGATTTTTTTTGCCAAGGCCGTGCTGCCTGCTATGCCGACAGCGATAAAAACGCCAGCCGTCTTTAAAGAATTTCCATTTTTAAACAGAACCTCCGACAGGGCACCATCTCCTTTAAATGCTTCGATTTTATCCTTTATAACGATAATGGAATCCGGAAAGTCGGCCGTGGGCTCCTTGCCGTTGGTTAACAGAGTAACGGATTGAGAGGTTGGTAATAATTCCATAGCTTCATGAAGGGCATATTCTCCTTCACCTAAAACGGTGACATCTTTTCCCTTATAAAAAAAAGCATCACAAACGGCGCAATAGCTGACTCCGGCTCCCTCATATTCCTTCAGTCCTTTAATAGGGGGAAGATGGCGGGAGGTTCCTGTTGCTATTATGACACAGTCGGCCTTGTAAGTACTGCTTTTTGTTATGATCTCCAATTTATCAGAATAAGAAATGGAAACAACTTCGTCGTTTATAATATGAGCGCCTAAACGCTTTGCCTGAGCAATGCCCGTATCAAGAAGCTGCTGTCCGGAAACAGGCATTTCAAAACCATAATAATTTTCGATTTCAGCAGCCTTAACCAAGGCTCCTTTATCCTTTCCAATAATAGTGGTATCGAAGCCGCCTCTTGTTGTGTATAGGGCAGCCGATATCCCGGCGGGACCGTTCCCGATGATGATTACATTTCCCATATTTTTCTTCCTTTCTTTTTGCGATATCATTTCTATAAAAATAAATTCTCTTCAGGCTGTTAGGTCGAAAAAACAAGTTTTTCGTCCTGACATTGTGATTTCACCCTTGCAGGCAAGTGAAATCATGCGTGTTAATATGAGATGATAATAATAATAATACAAAAATAGTAAAACATAAAGGATAAAACATAAATAGCAAAAATAAATAGATAATAAGGTAATAACATGGTATTTATA
>CAMJWQ010000194.1 GCA_946409475.1 uncultured Lachnospiraceae bacterium | reverse complement strand
GTCATGGTTTCCTTCCTACCTCCAAACGGCTGATTCCACAGCATTTATCTAAAGAATCTGTGAATCCTGAACGGATAGGTTACCTCGTTAAATCCCCATTTACATGAATAAATTCATAAATAACGCTCTGATAATTCATTCATAAATTGTCGAATTAACCAATGTATTATAAGCTTATATTAATAATCGCCTGCCGGATCTCTTAAAGATACTTAAGCATAATCCTTAAATAGGACAGCCTTATATTTATCCAGTGCGAATAGCAGGAGCATACCTAGAATCCCGCAGGAAATGAATTCACCTATTCCCACCGTAACGGCACTAAACCATAAGGGAACGATGCCATAAGCATATTTTAAGATGAAGGGAACGATTATGGTGTTTGACAGAATAGGAGGCAGAGCAACGAACCATTTATGCTTTCTCAGCATATATGTAATTATGGCTCCGAGCAATGTGGCCAGGCTGCCGAATAGGATATCAATAATGGCACATCCTGTTAAAATATTACTAAGTAAGCATCCGATAAATAATCCGGGGATAGCAGCGGGAGTAAAATAGGGAAGTATGGTCAGAGCTTCTGAAAACCTCACCTGAATAGCATAATTTGCCAGACCAAGCAAGTTGGCAAGATACGTTAATACAACGTAGAGAGCAGCAATCATGGCCGCCTGTGTCAGAAATAATACTTTTTTAGTTTTCATAGATTATTCTCCTTTAGTTTTGTTTTACGTGTGGAAGGTCTCGAACACACGAATTATTTGGCTTAAAATATAGGCTTTTCAGTATTCGCTTGTCTCTGATGAAACTAGATTATAAATGCTCCAAAAGCTCCGCAATTTTCTTTTGCTTATGGGTGTAAAGATGCCAAAACATTAAAGGTTACAGTCACATCATCATGCCCCAAGCCCTTCGGCATTTGCAAGAGGAGAAGCACCTTTTTCTATTCGCAAGGCCACAAATGAATGCGTAATGTCATGTATGGGAATTTTTGGTACTCCTGCAAATTCCGAATACTTTTTCATTGGATAATAAAGGGCCTGCTTAGAAATGTGGAAAAGCCGTATTTCGCCGTTACAATCATATACCATCTCCATATAATTTTCAAGTTTTAGTTAGGATAGGGGTACAAACCTGGAGCAGTTCGACATGGAGCGGATTCGATACTTTATCATTAAGGGTTAATTGAAAGAACACAAGAATCTGAATGTAATACGTTTAATCCGGCTATCAAAGCCATAAAAAGAAACGAAACACCTGTCAATAAAGATGCTTCGTTTTTTCCTATTATTTCTTAAGTGGCAGCGGGATAATAATATAAGCTGTCAAATGCAGTAAGATAAATCAAAAGTCATTTTTTACTTTTTCGTATACGTATTAATTAATTTCTGAATTTTTTCAAAAGGATCCAATAGTTCACTAATGGAGGTATCATGATTTAAGGTGTCAATGATATAGGCAATGTATTTGCTGATATCACAATTTACATAGTAAGGGCGTTCTAACAGCTCCGGTGTCTGGTAAGTCAGGTTAGTAGTCAGGACCCGGTCTATGATACCCTCTTTATAAGCCAAATCAAATTTTTCCAAACCGTTGGTAAATAAACCGAAAGTCGCCGTTACAAAAATTTTGCCTGCTTTTCTTCGTTTCAGCTCCGTAGCTACCTCTATCATGCTGTCTCCGGAGGAGATCATATCGTCTACAATAATCATATCCTTGCCCTCTACGGAGGAACCTAAAAACTCATGGGCAATTATGGGATTTCTGCCATTTATAATCCTGGTATAATCTCTTCTTTTGTAAAACATACCCATATCCAGCCCCAATACGTTCGCCATGTAGATAGCTCTGCTCATACCGCCCTCATCTGGACTGATCACCATCATGTGATCATTGTCGATGCATAAATCAGGTATTGCTCTTAGAAGAGCTTTTATAAATTGATAAGTGGGCTGAAGCGTTTCAAAGCCACTGAGGGGAATGGCATTCTGCACTCTGGGATCATGAGCGTCAAAGGTAATGATATTATCCACGCCCATACGTGTAAGCTCCTGTAGGGCCAATGCACAGTCCAAAGACTCTCTTGTGGAACGTTTATGCTGTCTGCTCTCATAGAGGAAGGGCATGATAACGGTAATTCTTCTGGCTTTTCCGCCCACTGCGGCAATGATGCGCTTTAAGTCCTGATAATGATCATCAGGAGACATGTGGTTTTCATGACCGCAAAGGGAATAGGTCAAACTGTAATTTCCCACATCAACCAAAATAAACAGATCATATCCTCTCACGGATTCATTAATAATACCCTTTGCCTCTCCCGAACCGAAACGGGGAACCGTTGCACTGAGAATATAGGTATCTCTTTGATAGCCGGAAAAAGCCAAGCTGGATTTATGATCATTTTCTCTTTCTTTTCTCCATTTGACCAGATATTTATCTATTTTTGACCCGAGTGTCCGGCAGCCTTTCAAGGGAATAATGCCCAATGCCCCAACGGGTATGGTCTCTAAGTTTCTTTCATCTTGCTGCATGTTCGCTTCCTCCATTAATAAGTACTTAACCACGTATAGTTATAACACTAAAAAATTTCATAAGTCAAGGACTAAAACCAATAAAAAATCTTTCCCAAAAGATAATTGACGGGCTTCAGGTAATATTTAATAGTTTCTTTTTGATTCGGATATCATCACCAATTAATTTTAACATGATGTATGAACTGGAAATGCGGGAAAAGGTTCTTTCTGAGTAATTATCACGAATCTTTTCTAAAGGAAGATTCGTTGAAATGATAGAAGATTTTTTCCGCAAATGCCTTTCATTAATACATAAAAACAGCTGGGAAGATATAAAGGAATTCGTTAATTCCGTTCCTAAATCATCAATAATCAATAAATCACAGGAAAATAACAAATCATACAATTGTGTACTGTCATTTGCATTTTCAGTATTAAAATTCACCTTAGCCAAAGCATCAAATAATTGAAAAGAAGTATAGTAAAGAATAGAAAATCCTTTTTCCATTAACTCCTTGGCAATGCAGTTACATAAAAAGGTTTTCCCCCGTCCTACCTTCCCGTAAATAAAAATATTTTGATAATTATCAGGAAAGGATTCGATAAAATCCCTACAGATACCTACGGCTTTTTTTATATTTGCCAAAGGTGTTAAGCCGGTTACGGGGTCAATTTCCTCATTTTTATAAAAATCATATTGAAACTGATTAAAATTCTCTTTTAAGACAACCTTATCTAAATGGGACTGCTTTATTAAGACTTCAGTAACGGACTTCCTAAAACAGTGGCATTTTTCAGATCCGATATAACCGGTATCCTTACAATCCCTGCAATCATAAATAGGAGATAAATAATCAACAGGAAAGCCGTTATCTCTTAATAACTGTTCCTTTTGACCGGCAATGACGGCCAGCTGTTCTTTCAATTCCTTTAAAGCGTTTGTATCACCGCGCAGCAATTTTTTACCGTAATCAACGGAAAGATTGGAAACCAGAGCCTCAAGAGCTATGATTTCGGGCAGCTTTTTTTGTATCTCTTCATACCGCCTGTCCAGCAGATGCTTGTTTTTTAGTTGCGTTTCTTCATAATTTCTCATGATTTCATGATATTGAGAATTTTTTAAGGTCATGATAGGATAACCTCCGGATCCCTTAATTATTTAACAATTCTTTTTCTAATAAGGTAAAATCGTAAGGGGTATTTTCAAAGTTATTAAATTTATTTTTCGTATTGCTTTTAGCGGTTTGATTTGTTTTTGCTTTGCTGTGCTTTTCATCCAATGCCATGATATCGGCCGCATGCTTTACATTTTTGTCTTTCCAATCCCTTAAAATAGAATCTGCATAGGCAAAGCTGGGCTGGTGAGTTGCTTCAATGGTACGATTGCAGGCATCTATAATAATATCCAATGTAAAGCCGTATTCATTTGTCCATTTATTGATATATGCAACCTCCGCATCGGCGGGATTACGGCCGGATATGCCAAAGGTTTTTAATATGGTGTAACAGTTGGTCGTATAAAGATTCGTACTTTTTTTAGCCTGGGAAACGGTCTTGATGTTATCGTCAAACCAACCGGCTGCCACCCGTTTTATATAATGTATACTTTTATGATTTTTAGAAACACAATATTCCAAAAGGTATTCCATTAAATCAAATGAAAAATTAAATTTATCATATATTTCTGATAAAATAGTGATTTCCGTAGGACTTAAGGTTTTTCCCAAATACTGCTCCGCAATAAATAACAGCTGTTTAAAATCTTCCCGGTTTTGAAATTCCTTTACCTGATCTCTGGTAAGGGTCTTTTCCGTATTTTTATCCGGGGCAGAGGATGCCTCTATGGGGTCATTGCTGCCGGCAGAAGCAATATCTGTCATGCAAATGCCAAGTAAAGTCTTTTTTTCATCATATTCTAATTTTAAAAGCCGCATTTTTTCCCAATATTTCAGAGCCCTTGTCACATCTTTTTCCGTATGGTCAAACCGGTCGGCGATATGGGAAAGGGAAAGGTTTTCATTTACATGGATGCAATACAGCAAATATAAATAAATTTTTACGTATTCTCCGTTTGCATGTGGCATAAAATCTTCTATAAACCGGTTGGATATTACCGTATACTTATCCCCCGGTTCACTATGTAATGTAATCTTATTCATATCATCTCATCACCCTTAAAAGCTTGAAAGAAAATTTGGAAACCAATAGATCCATTCAATTCGAAAGGACCTCATCAAGCGTTCTTATTATATCATATATACGGCAAAAGAAAAACAACTCTTTTATACAAGATAAGGGCAACGGGTAAATGTAAAGTGAATGTTAATAATGTTAATATTGTGGATAAGAAGTACACATAATGTTGTTACGTTAAGTATCATGAGATTAAAATGGGCTTAAAATAAGTTTTATACGTACTCTTAAAAGAATAAGACATGATAACCTTATGTTAACTAAAAAATCCACATGTTTTCAATCTGAAATTGTTGATAAACATGTGGATAATGTGGATAACTATAAGCCGAGCAGCTTTTCTCCAATAATATAGACATCTCCGGCGCCCATAGTTATCAACAAATCACCGGGATTACATTTTTTTAAAATAAATGTCTGAATTTCATCAAAGGATGGAAAATAGTAAGATTCTACACCGGAATTATGTAATTCCTTTAAAATGGTATCCGAGCTGATATTTAATTGGTTCTTCTCTCTTGCCGCATAAATATCGGTTAAGATAACGGCATCTGCATTGGATAAGGTTTTTGCAAATTCTTTGGCAAAATAATTGGTTCGTGTATAGGTATGGGGCTGAAAAATACACCATAATTTTTTATGAGGTATATTCCTGGCGGCCGACAGGGTAGCCGCAATCTCTGTGGGATGATGGGCGTAATCATCTATTATGGTGATGCCCTTTAATGTTCCTTTAAGCTCAAACCTGCGGTCTGTTCCGGTAAAAGCAAGTAATGCCTCCTTAATTACGGGAAGCGGAATGCCTAATTCCATGGATAGCGCTATCGCCGCAAGAGAATTATAAACATTGTGTTTTCCGGGAATGCGTAACTGAATGGTATCAATAAAACTGCCGTCTTTTAAAAGATCATACTTTGGCAGTGCATGATTGTCATAGCTTATGGCGGATGTGCTGTAGTCAAAGGAAGAATTTGAACCTACGGTAATGATTTTACAGGCTAATCCCCGGGTAATTTCTTCATGATCAGGAATGTCTCCGTTTATGACCAGACAGCCGTCAGATGGAATTTTCATAGCAAATTTATGAAAGGAACTCCGGATTTCCCCAATATTTTTAAAAAAATCCATATGATCTTCTTCTATATTTAATATAATTGCCAGTTTAGGAAAAAAGTTTAAAAAGCTGTTTGTATATTCACAGGCTTCCGTTACAAAATATTCGGAATTTCCTACACGGATATTACCGCCTATGGTCCGTAAAATTCCGCCGATTGACAAAGTGGGGTCATTATTATTTTTCAACAATATGGAGGATAATAATGAGGTTGTGGTAGTTTTGCCGTGCGTACCCGATACTGCTATGGGAAGGGAATAATTTTTCATGATCTGACCAAGTAATTCTGCTCTTGAAAGAATGGGAATGGATTGATTGCGTGCTTCCATAAGCTCACAGTTATCCTCTTTGACCGCAGCAGTATATACCACTAAATCAGGTTTGTCGGACAGATTATTTTTATTGTGGCCGATAAAAACAACCGCACCTTTATCTGTTAATGTATCAGTTAACTCCGTTTTTTTTATATCGGAACCGGAAACGTGAAATGATTTACTCAAAAGTATTTCGGCCAGCCCACTCATGCTGATGCCCCCAATTCCAATAAAATAAACATGAATGGGAGCATGAAAATCAATATGATACATAGTTACACTTCCTCGTTTTTATAGTTTATAGGTATAGGTAAGGATTACATACAGGATAACTTTATTTACCTTTACATACAGTTACATTATAACCACAAAAATAAAAAAAAACAAACAAATTCAAATATAGCAGTTACTACATTAATATGTAAAAAATAAAATATTGAGCAGAAAACAAATTGATAAAAACCGACACAAAATACCGAAAAACAGACCATTTTCAACAAAATGCATAAATGAATAAAAAATATATCGAAAAATTTAATGTAATAGTACATAAAACAGGTTGAAATTTCCAATCATATGTTATATATTATTAATAATGTCAAAAATATTGTTAAAAATTAATATTAAAATTGTAATTTGTGTTCACCTGATTAA
>CAMJWQ010000193.1 GCA_946409475.1 uncultured Lachnospiraceae bacterium | reverse complement strand
AAAGTGCGAAAAGGAGGCGACTTTTTTTATGGCAAGTCAAGTAATGAGAATTACACTGAAGGCATATGACCATCAATTAATCGATGCATCTGCCAAAAAAATCATTGAAACTGTTAAGAAAAACGGATCCCAGGTGAGCGGACCGGTTCCGTTACCCACTAAAAAAGAAGTGGTAACTATTTTAAGAGCCGTACACAAATACAAGGATTCCAGAGAACAGTTTGAGCAAAGAACTCATAAAAGATTGATTGATATCATGACACCTACTCCCAAGACAGTAGATGCATTATCGAGACTCGAAATGCCGGCCGGTGTATATATCGATATCAAAATGAAAACAAAATAGTGACAGTTAAAATCCTTGTTATAGAACGAAAACGATAATTTGTTTCGTCTTCAGACTCTAGGATGATTACGAAAGTAATCCGCTGTAGAAAACAGGAGGTAAAGAAATGAAAAAAGCGATATTGGCTACCAAAATCGGTATGACACAAATTTTTAATGAAAATGGTGTTCTTGTACCTGTTACCGTATTACAGGCAGGACCTTGCATGGTAACTCAGATTAAAACCGTTGAAAATGATGGTTACAGTGCTGTTCAGGTGGGTTTTACCGATAAGAAGGAAAGAATTGTTAACAAAGATAAGGGTGGTAAAAAAGAAGTGGCCCACAGACACGGTGTAGGAAAGGCGTTAAAGGGACACTTTGCAAAAGCGGGAGTAAGCTGTAAAAGATATGTGAGAGAATTTAAGCTTGAAAATGCAGGCGATTATGCATTGGCTGACGAAATTAAAGCAGATATTTTCTCGGCCGGTGACAAAGTGGATGCTACTGCCATTTCAAAGGGTAAGGGATTTCAGGGCGCTATTAAAAGACATGGACAATCCAGAGGACCCATGGCCCACGGTTCCAAATTCCACCGTCATGCAGGTTCTAACGGAGCATGTTCCAGTCCCAGTAAGGTATTTAAAGGCAAGAAAATGCCCGGACACATGGGAAGTAAAAGAATCACCATTCAAAACCTTGAGGTAGTTCGGGTAGATGCTGAAAAGAATCTTCTTTTAGTAAAAGGTGCTGTTCCGGGACCTAAAAAATCTTTAGTAACAATTAAAGAAACAGTAAAAGCGATATAAGCTTTTGCAGGAAAGGAGGAATTACAGATGGCAAATGTATCTGTTTACAATATGGAAGGCAAAGAAGTTGGCACAATGGAATTGAATGATGCCGTATTTGGTGCAAAAATCAATGAACATTTGGTGCATATGGCAGTTGTTAACCAACTTGCAAATAAACGTCAGGGAACACAGAAAGCCAAGACCCGTTCCGAAGTGTCCGGCGGCGGAAGAAAGCCCTGGAGACAAAAGGGAACAGGGCATGCAAGACAAGGCTCTATCAGAGCTCCCCAATGGACCGGCGGCGGAGTGGTTTTCGCACCGACACCCAGAGACTATTCTTTCAAAATCAATAAGAAAGAAAAAAGAGCCGCGTTAAAATCGGTTCTCACATCCAAATTACAGGAAAATAAATTGATTGTATTAGAGGAATTGAAATTTGATGAAATCAAGACAAAGAGTATGAAAACGGTGCTTGATAATTTAAAAGTAAACAAAGCTCTTGTGGTATTGAATGAAAATGATCAAAATGTAGTATTATCGGCAAGAAACATCAAGGATGTGCAGACAGCCTTAACAAATACCATTAATGTGTATGATGTTATGAAATACAACACATTGATCGTAACAAAAGCTGCTGTTGCCACCATTGAGGAGGTGTATGCGTAATGGCAAATGTTCAATATTATGATGTGATCCTAAAGCCTGTCATCACGGAAAAGACCATGGGCAGCATGACGGATAAAAAATACACTTTTCTCGTTCATACGGAGGCAAACAAGACCATGATAAAAGAAGCGGTTGAAAAGATGTTTCCGGGAACTAAGGTAAAGAAAGTAAACACCATGAATTTAGAAGGCAAGAAGCGTAGAAGAGGGACCACTGTTGGTAAAACAGCGAAAACCAAAAAAGCTATCGTACAGCTTGCTTCAGACAGTAAGGAAATTGAGATTTTCGAAGGGCTATAATATAATCTCAAAATTATACACAAAAAAGTGTGACAATAAATTTAACGGAATGTGAAAGGAGTGAAAATAATGGGTATTAAATCCTATAACCCATATACACCTTCCAGAAGACAGATGACCGGTTCGGATTTCTCGGAAATTACAAAAAGCACACCGGAAAAATCTTTGCTAGAGGCATTAAAGAAGAATGCCGGACGTAATAATCAGGGTAAAATCACTGTAAGACATCGCGGAGGCGGTGTAAAAAGAAAATATAGAGTGATAGATTTTAAAAGAAGAAAAGACGGAATTGAAGCAGTTGTTATTGGCATAGAATATGATCCTAACAGAACCGCCAATATTGCTCTTATCTGCTATGCGGACGGAGAAAAATCCTATATTCTTGCACCGGAGGGCTTGACTGACGGCATGAAGGTAAAAAGCGGAGAAAAAGCGGAAATTCGTGTGGGCAACTGCCTTCCTTTATCTGAAATTCCTGTTGGTACCCAGGTTCATAATATTGAGCTATATCCCGGGAGAGGCGGCCAGTTAGTTCGTTCGGCCGGTAACAGCGCACAGCTTATGGCAAAAGAAGGAAAATACGCGACCTTAAGACTGCCGTCAGGAGAAATGAGAATGGTTCCGATTGGATGCAGAGCAACTATTGGTGTGGTAGGCAATGTAGATCATAACCTTATCAATATCGGTAAAGCAGGACGTAAACGTCATATGGGTATCAGACCTACCGTCCGTGGTTCCGTTATGAACCCTAACGACCATCCGCATGGTGGTGGTGAAGGCAAGACCGGAATTGGCCGTCCCGGACCCTCGACACCCTGGGGTAAACCCGCTCTTGGTTTGAAGACAAGAAAGAAAAATAAGAAATCAAATAAACTGATTGTAAGAAGAAGAGACGGTAAAGCGTTAAAATAGCGATAAGGAGGTTAGAATATGGCGCGTTCACTTAAAAAAGGACCATTTGCTGATACAAGCTTATTAAAAAAGATAGATGCCATGAATGATGCCGGATCAAAACAGGTTATTAAGACATGGTCTCGCAGGTCTACTATTTTTCCCCAAATGGTTGGACATACAATAGCGGTGCATGACGGAAGAAAGCATGTTCCGGTATATGTGACAGAAGATATGGTAGGGCACAAACTGGGTGAGTTTGTTGCCACAAGAACTTATAGAGGACATGGAAAAGACGAAAAGAAGTCTAGAGTACGTTAATTGATGTGATTTGAAAGGAGGTATCATCCATGGCAAAAGGACACAGATCCCAAATTAAAAGAGAAAGAAACGCACAAAAGGACACAAGACCATCTGCAAAATTATCTTATGCCAGAGTATCTGTTCAAAAAGCGTGTTTCGTACTAGATGCCATCAGAGGTAAGGATGTAAAAACAGCTTTGGCAATTTTGGCTTATAATCCAAGATATGCTTCCAGTTTGATAGAAAAATTATTAAAATCGGCAACAGCAAATGCGGAGAATAATAATGGGATGAATGTTGATAACCTGTTTGTAGAGGAATGCTATGCAAACAAGGGGCCTACAATGAAAAGAATCAGACCGAGAGCACAGGGCAGGGCTTATAGAATCGAAAAGAGAATGAGCCATATAACAATCGTGCTTAATGAAAGATAAGGAGGGCAATCATGGGACAGAAAGTTAATCCTCATGGCTTGAGAGTCGGTATTATTAAAGACTGGGACTCTAAGTGGTATGCGGAAGCAGATTTTGCGGATTTATTAGTGGAAGATTATAATATCAGAAAATTTTTAAAGAAAAAATTATACAGTGCCGGAGTTTCTAAAATCGAAATAGAACGTGCTTCGGACCGTGTAAAGGTTACGATATATACTGCAAAACCCGGTATTGTTATCGGTAAGGGCGGTACTGAAATAGAAGCAACGAAGGCGCAGCTTCAAAGATTTACTTCTAAGAAGCTGGTAGTGGATATTAAAGAAGTAAAAAGACCGGATAAAGAAGCGCAATTAGTAGCTGAAAATATTGCATTGCAATTAGAAAACAGAATTTCTTTCAGAAGAGCTATGAAATCCTGTATGGGCAGGTCCTTAAAAGCCGGTGCAAAAGGCATCAAGACATCCGTTTCCGGACGTCTCGGCGGAGCGGATATGGCTCGTACGGAATTTTACAGTGAAGGAACGATTCCTTTGCAGACCTTAAGAGCAGATATTGACTATGGCTTTGCGGAAGCAGATACCACCTATGGGAAGTTAGGTGTTAAAGTGTGGATTTATAAAGGCGAAGTTCTTCCGGTGAAAGAAGCTAAGGAAGGGAGCGATCAATAATGTTAATGCCTAAAAGAGTTAAACGTCGTAAGCAATTCCGTGGTTCAATGGCCGGTAAAGCTCTTAGAGGTAATAAGATTACCTATGGAGAGTATGGGATTGTCGCTTTGGAACCATGTTGGATCAAATCAAACCAGATAGAGGCGGCCCGTATTGCGATGACTCGTTACATCAAGCGTGGCGGTAGAGTTTGGATTAAGATATTTCCTGATAAACCTGTAACAGCAAAACCCGCAGAAACCCGTATGGGTTCCGGAAAAGGATCCCTGGAATTCTGGGTTGCAGTTGTCAAACCTGGACGTGTCATGTTTGAAATTTCAGGTGTTGCGGAAGAAACCGCGAGAGAAGCCTTACGTTTGGCAACACATAAGCTTCCATGTAAATGTAAAGTTGTTTCTCGTGCAGATTTAGAAGGCGGTGATGACAGTGAAAACTAATAAATTCGTAGAAGAATTAAGAAATGAATCGGCAACGGCGTTGAACGAAAGATTAGTGGCTGCTAAAAAGGAACTTTTTAATTTGAGATTCCAAAATGCAACAAACCAATTAGATAATACCAGCAGAATTAAAGAGGTAAGAAAAGAAATCGCTAGAATTCAGACAATTATCACTGAACAGGCAAAGGCTGCAAAGTAGTATTAGGAAGGAGGAATTGTTGTGGAAAGAAATTTGAGAAAAACACGTACAGGCAAGGTTGTTAGCAATAAGATGCAGAAGACAATCGTTGTGGCTGTGGAAGATCATGTAAAGCATCCTCTTTATAAGAAGATTATTAAAAGAACTTATAAATTAAAAGCTCATGATGAAAATAATGAATGTAATATCGGGGATACCGTAAGAGTTATGGAAACAAGGCCATTATCAAAGCAAAAGAGATGGAGACTTGTAGAAATCATAGAAAGAGTAAAATAATTTATTTTACTTAATGGAAAGGAGTTATAGGCATGATACAACAAGAAACTAGACTTAGAGTTGCAGATAACACCGGTGCAAAAGAGCTTCTTTGTATACGTGTTATGGGTGGTTCTACCAGAAGATATGCCAATATCGGCGATATTATCGTTGCGACCGTTAAAGATGCAACACCAGGCGGTGTTGTAAAAAAAGGTGATGTTGTAAAAGCTGTCGTGGTACGTACCGTAAAGGGTGCACGTCGTAAAGACGGTTCTTATATTAGGTTTGATGAAAATGCTGCTGTTATCATTAAAGATGATAAAACTCCAAGAGGAACACGTATTTTTGGACCTGTAGCTAGAGAGTTAAGAGAGAGACAATTTATGAAAATTGTATCATTAGCTCCGGAAGTATTATAGGAGGTACTGAAATGGCAACCATGAAAATTAAGAAGGGTGATACGGTTCAGGTAATCACCGGAAAAGATAAAGACAAAAAAGGTAAAGTTATCAGCGTTGATAAAAAGAACGGAAGAGTTTTGGTTGAAGGCATTAATATGATTACAAAGCATACAAAGCCCTCCGCTGCAAACCAAAACGGAGGAATCATAACGAAAGAAGCACCTATTGCTATTTCCAATGTTATGTATCTCCATAAGGGAAAAGCGACTAGAATAGGTTTTACATTTAAAAACGATAAAAAAGTTCGTATTGCTAAATCAACAGGCGAAGTTATCGACTAATTTTAGAGAGGAGGTCGCAAAGTTGAGCAGACTTAGAGAAATATATGATAATGAAATTGCGGATGCAATGATGAAAAAGTTTGAATATAAAAACAGAATGCAGGTTCCTAAGTTAAATAAAATAATTATAAATATGGGTATTGGCGAAGCAAAAGAGAACGTTAAAATCTTAGAAACAGCTATGAAGGATATGGAAACAATAGCAGGACAAAAAGCTGTTATCACAAAAGCCAGAAAATCCGTTGCTAATTTTAAAATCAGAGAGGGTATGCCCATTGGATGTAAAGTAACCTTACGCGGTGAGAAAATGTATGAGTTTGCAGATCGTCTCATTAATCTGGCATTGCCCCGTGTGCGTGACTTTAGAGGTGTTAACCCCAATGCATTTGACGGCAGAGGCAATTATTCCCTTGGTATCAAGGAACAGTTGATTTTCCCTGAAATCGATTATGATAAAGTAGATAAAGTTAGAGGTATGGACGTAATTTTTGTAACCACAGCGAAAACTGATGAAGAAGCACGTGAATTGTTAACATTGTTCAATATGCCGTTTACAAAATAGATAGGAGGGAAATTTCATGGCTAAAACGTCAATGAAAGTGAAACAGCAGCGCAAACAAAAATTCTCGACCAGAGAATATAATCGCTGCAGAATCTGTGGTCGTCCACATGCTTATTTAAGAAAATACGGAATATGCAGAATTTGCTTCCGTGAATTAGCATATAAAGGACAAATACCGGGCGTTAAAAAAGCGAGCTGGTAAGAAAGGTTTGGGAAGGAG
>CAMJWQ010000192.1 GCA_946409475.1 uncultured Lachnospiraceae bacterium | reverse complement strand
AACATGGACTAAGAGATAGATGTAGAAATGCTTCTTCATCTATCTCTTTTTTTATTTATAGTAAAAATCTGTCCTAAAATCCATTATCTGTCATATAATAAAATAAGGAAAAGCATTTAGGGTAATCAATGGGAGAACAGGAATTTTTCACTTTTCGTGAATTTATGAGGAGCGATCAGGTACAATTATCCCCTTCGGCGGAAGACTATCTGGAAATGATATACCGTCTTTCAAAAGATCAGGGATTTACCAGGGTCAGCGATTTAGCTTCTTCCTTAAACGTACAGCCGCCTTCTGTTACGAAAATGATCAAAAAACTATCGGAACTACACTTAATAAAATATGAAAAATACGGCATGATTATCATGGAGCCTGACGGCAGGGTAAAGGGGCATCAATTATTATTGCGTCATAATTTAATAGAAGATTTCCTAAAGTTTTTACGTGTGAATGAAGATCTATTATTAGAAGAAACAGAAAAAATAGAGCATACCATGAATAAGGAGATCTTATGTGAAATACAAAATCTGTTAGATTTTTTTAATGAGAATCCTTCTTTGCTATCCCAATTTCATGACTACAGAAACTCCAAAAATGCTGTTTCCAATCTTACAGGTGATGATTGAGTATTACGATACCAGGAATGTAAGTCCGCGGTATAATGTGGCTGTAATAAAACACACCAGGATAGCAATACCTGTCGGTATCACTGCTGCGAGAACGGTCCATTTTACGCTTCCTGTTTCTTTTTTTATGGTTAATAAGGTTGTCGCACAGGGCCAATGAAGCAAACTGAACAGCATGGTATTTAATGCGGTCAAATAGGTCCAGTTATGTTCCATTAATATGTTTTTCAAAGCTTCCAAGCTGTCAAACTCTATCATTGCCCCTGTTGACAGGTAGGACATGAGCAGAATAGGCAATACAATTTCATTCGCCGGCAGGCCAAGCAGGAAGGCCATTAAAATAAAGCCGTCTAATCCGATTAATCCGGCAAAGGGCTCTAAAAAATATGCCACATGACTGATGATACTCAAATCTCCAATATATATATTTCCCAATATCCATGTAACGGCTCCTGCGGGAGCAGCTATGATAACGGCTCTCCATAATACAAATATGGTTCTGTCAATAACGGATGTATATAGAACTCTTCCGATCCTGGGTACCCGGTAGGGGGGCAGCTCTAAAGTAAAGGTAGAGGGAACTCCCTTTAAGATAGTCTTTGATAATAAGTATGACACCAATAACGTTACACCGATACCAATAATAACCAATCCTGTTATGGATAAGGCGGGTAATATTCCTGATTTTATTCCTCCGAAGGATACCAAAAAAATGGATGAAATGGCAATTAAGGTAGGAAATCTGCCGTTACAGGGCACAAAATTATTAGTCAAAACAGCTATCAGCCTCTCTCTGGGTGATTCAATGATCCTGCAGGAGATAATTCCTGCCGCATTGCAGCCGAACCCCATGCACATTGTGAGGCATTGCTTGCCGTGAGCGCAGGCCTTCTTAAATAAATGATCCAGGTTAAAGGCTACTCTCGGTAAATATCCCAAGTCCTCCAATATGGTGAACAGAGGGAAAAAGATAGCCATTGGCGGAAGCATGACGGAAACCACCCAGGCAAGGGTCCTGAATAACCCAAGAATAAGAATACCATGCAGCCACTCCGGTGCGTTCATATATTGAAACAGTTCCGTTAATTTGTCCTCAATACCAAATAAAAAACCGGCTAATAAAGAGGAGGGTACGTTTGCACCTGTTATGGTAATCCAAAAAACAACTGCTAAAATAATAAGCATGATAGGAATGCCAACAATTCTGGAAGTAATAACATTATCAATTTTCCTGTCCCTTAAGTTGTTTATGATTCCTTCCTTTACATATTTTTCCTTTATTTCTCCGGCTCTTTCATAGATTCTTTCTGAAACCCGGTCTCTTATCAAGGCTTTCTCATACATGACGGACGCCATTTTTACTTTATAAGGAATATCTTTCTTTATTTCCTTGCCAATATCCGAAAACAGGCTATTTAAAAGCTTAGCATCTCCGTCTAACACCCGTAAGGACAGCCATCTTGGATTGATCCCCTTTACATTTTCGCTGATAACCGGCTGCAAATTTTTTATCATATCTTCCATTTCTTCATCATATTTTACAACCTTCGGCCTTGTAACGGTTTCCTTCGCTGCAATCTTATGTACGGCCTCTTTTAGTTCTCCCATGCCTTCTCCGTTTCTGGCAGAGCATAATACCACGGGAATGCCAAGCTCTTTTTCAAGACCTCTGCCATCTATCTCTATGTTTTTCTTCCTGGCCTCATCCATAAGATTAATACATAATACCACATGGTCCGTAAGCTCCATGACCTGAAAAACCAGATTAAGATTTCTTTCCAAACAAGTGGCATCCGTCACGACGATAACCGCATCCGCATTGCCAAAGCAAATAAAATCCCTGGCAACCTCTTCTTCGGCAGAAGAGGCAAAAAGTGAATACGTACCAGGTAAATCTACTAATATGTTTTCTATTCCCTTATAGTGAAATATTCCTCTGGCATTTACTACGGTTTTTCCCGGCCAATTACCCGTATGCTGGTGAAGACCCGTTAATACATTAAATACCGTGCTTTTCCCCGTATTGGGATTTCCTGCGAGAGCTATGACATATTGCCCTTCTTTTTTTTCAATAGAAAAGGTATCGGATAGTGCATTGCTTTGGGTTGATTGAAATGTTAACCCCATAGTAACCTCCTAATTAATTATTAATAAAAAATAAAACTACCTGTTTTCCAGACCTTTCTGCCGCCCTGACAAAAAATATTCATTTTTATGGAATTCTATTGTTTTTTCCTCTTACTCCTCGACAGCTACCAAGGATGCTTCCTCCCTTCTTAATGCGATCATGGCTCCCCGTATGTCATAAACGGTGGGATCTCCCGACGGGCCTTTTCTGATTACCTCCACCCTGGCACCTTTCGTCAGACCAAGAGCCAGCATTCTCTCCCTTAGCAGCTCCGTGGCTGCCAAATCCCGGATGACCGCATAATTTCCCGCAGTAACATCACATAACCTCCGCATCAAATCTCCTCCTCATGGATAGACATAAAATATTAGTCTTTTTTAACTGTGTTACATTAAGCTAATTATAGGATATGAATTCACTGATAAAAGGTTCCTGTATTTGAGTCAAAAAAATAAGGAGTATATAATTACTATCAGTAATTACATACTCCGGGCTAATTATATATCTATTATCCCAATGCCACATCCAGGGTCATCATGATCAAAAAGCCAACGGCAAAACCTATGGTCGCTATATTGGAATGTTCTCCCTCCGATGCTTCCGGTATTAATTCCTCCACTACTACATATACCATAGCGCCTGCCGCAAAGGCCAGCAAATAGGGAAGAACCGGAACCACCAATCCGGTCAGCAAAATAGTTAAGACAGCGCCAACAGGCTCCACTATGCCGGATAACGTTCCTAATAAAAATGCTTTCTTTCTGCTTGTTCTTCCTTCACTCTTTAAGGGAAGTGAAATAATAGCACCTTCAGGGAAGTTCTGTATGGCTATACCAATGGATAAGGCATAAGCACCCGCCAGGGTAATGTTATTATTTCCGGTAATTAAACCGGCGAATACTACGCCGACAGCCATACCTTCCGGAATATTGTGTAACGTCACCGCCATCACCAGCATGGTATTCTTTTTTAAACCACTCTTCAATCCTTCCGGCTTATCACTGTCAAGATGTAAGTGAGGAATAATTTTATCCATTAATAAGAGAAAAATGATACCGATGGCAAAACCGACTACAGCCGGTATAAATGACAGCTTTCCCATATCAACAGACATATCTATGGCCGGTATTAATAATGACCAGACTGATGCTGCTATCATAACTCCCGATGCAAATCCCAATAATCCTTTTTGAACCAATGGCTTTATTTGCTTTTTAAGAAAAAAAACACAGGCGGCTCCCAAAGTTGTTCCTATAAAAGGTATTAAAATACCTAACGTAATATGCATTCCACCATCTCCAATCCTACGATATTATTTGTGCCTGCCCACTCCCGCTAAATTCGAAAATACCTCATTGAGCGGCCAGGTATATGGACGTAAATCTATCTTTTATTATAAAATATTATCATATTCGATTTTAATTAGCAATGGCTTCCATTAGCCTTGTGTTCCATTGGCCTTGCCTAATTATTACCAAAGATGAGCAGCGGTTTCATTTGCGGATAAATCATAGCCCACTGCCGTCCAGATACCGGTGGCATCCTGCCGTATTAATTTCTTGAGATATACCTTTGAAGCGGGTGAATTTTCATCCTTAATTTCCGCTACTGCCTCCGCACCGGAATTTTGTATGATTTCTATGCTGTCATAAGAAATGGGATAATCACCCGTAATTCCCTCCGGTGACAGTAAGAGACTGACAAAGACCTGGGTAACATAAACCGGGTCTAATCGCCATGGAGAATGACCTGCATCAACACTTTTTTGTTCATTTTCTTCTATGTCCATATTCACCGGGGCTTCTATTTGCGGCATTGTCCCTTCTTCCTCTTTTCCCTGTTCCGGTATTTGCACCTTTACATGGAATAAAGATTCCGTGACCTTCTGTAAACGATCAATCGTAACATTTCCCATAACGGTATATTCGATACCATTTTCCTGCCAGCGAATGGAATTTAAATCGGATTTTTCTGTCAGTAAACTTCCGAAGCCGGTAAGTCCTTCCCTTATATCCACAGACTGCAAAATTTCCGCGCTGCTTTCATTTACTTTTCCCAGAATGGCTGCGGCATCCGACTTCAGGGTGTCCTCAGCTCTTTCCTGCGTAACCTTAACCGTCTCCTGGCCATGCTTGTAATAAAAATTTAATTTTTGCTCATCCGTATTTACTGTGATTCTCTCAAGTGTATAACCCTCCGGGCTACTCATATCTTTCCCGGTTTCAAACTCCAGTATATTCATAGCCTCCTCTAAATTATTCACGACAAGCTCCTGCCCGTCCTCTGCCGCCGTATACCCTTCCGGAATGCTATAGGACAGCTCTGCTTCCGGGATATCATCCGTAAATGTAATCTCCTCATATCTTATCCTGTATTGAATGGCATTCTGCATAGCCGTTTCTTTTTGCAAGGGTAAATTTGTCTCTTTATCAATCCAAATCAAATAAGCATCTCCGCCCTGTGGTTTGACCTGAAGTTTATCTGTTTCTCTTCCTGCAATGATATCTTCTCCTAATTCCTTAATGTCCATGGCATTTTTTACATCTTCCACTTCTTTTCCTATTTCAAATGCAAAATGATAGGTATCGGGAAATGCCGAGAAAATATTTACCTGTTGTTCACCAGGGTTTATCTGCCATTTTTTTTCACCGTTATTTATGGTGATAATGCCTTCATTGATGCCTTCCAGTTCCTTCACATAATACCTGTTTTCTTTATCCGCCCATACCTCTCTTGTTGCCTGCCGTATGGAATCTCCTTCCTGATTCAACTGTTCAATGATTATAATACCATGATATGCTCCTATTTCCTTATATGCTTTTTCCATTGCATATACTATATCTTTATTATTTAACAGCTGCATGAAAAGGATAGATAGAAATACTGCAAGTATGGCTGCTGCCGAAGCTATTTTCCTTATCCGTTTATTTCTTGTATATAATGTATCCTTCTTTCTGTTCTCTTTTTCCAGCATTGACGCTATTTTATCTGCAAAATTATCCTCCGGATAAATTGGTTCCTTTAAGGAGCGCACCATTCTTACCGTATCCATGAGTTCCTCATATTCCGTCACCCTTGACGGCTTACTATGTTCATCCGGTTTTTTTTCTTCATTCAGCCGGTCTATATATTGAGAGAGCTTTCTTTTCAAATCACCCATAATTATTCTCCTTTCCCATTTTTACTATCCGATTTCATAATTTCATTAAGTTTTAATAATGCCCTGTACTGCATGATTCTTATATTCCCCTCCGATTTCCGCATGGCCTTTGCCGTCTCCGCAACCGAATAGCCTTTTAAGATTCTGAGCTTTATCACGGTTTTATGTTCACTGCCAAGCTTTTGTAATGCTTCCGCTATCCAATTTCGACGGATGACCTCATCCGCGAAATCACTCCTTCCCATCTCTTCACTATAAATACTCTCCAGGCTTACCTGTACTCCCTGCCTTTTACTCCTTCTCCAATTATCCCGCAGAATATTTAAGGCTATTGTCTTTAAAAGGCTGCCGTATTTATCAGGGTCTGTTTCCCCTTTTCTCAAATAGGGAAGTGCCTTTTTATAAGCTTCCTGCGTAATGTCCTCCGCCTCTTCTTTGTTTTGTACTTTATAATAAATGAAGCCGTAAACATCCTTCCATGTCTTACTGCAAATTTCATTAATTTCTTCCGATTCCGGTTTCTTTATTCTTTTGGATCTGAAATAATCGATCATCTGTTACTATCCCTCCTTTCCTTCAAAAGCTGTTTTAACCTTACAGGCAAGCCCTTTACTTCTTAGCGAAGCGTAGGCAGGTATAAGATTATGAGCAGGCATAGCGATTGCGAATTTCCGCTTTGGCTATTTACCTTACATTAGATAAACGTTTTCTGTTATTGATTGTTACAAAATATCATAAATTTTATTTCCGTAATAGACAGCAGGCAGCAAAAAAATAACCACAAGAAAACTCACTGTTCACGTTTTCTTGTGGTTAATTATTATTATCCAAGGTATTTTATTCTTTATAGGATGCTCCCAGAAGCTCTAACGTTTCCTTTTTTAAATTCATGCTCATCATAATAACAGAAATTG
>CAMJWQ010000191.1 GCA_946409475.1 uncultured Lachnospiraceae bacterium | reverse complement strand
GCCTTTGGGATATGCCGTAGGAAATGCCCTGGAAGTAAGGGAAGCTATTGAAACCTTAAAAGGCTGGGGACCGGAGGATTTGCTGGCCTTATGCTTACGATTGGGAAGCCAGATGGTCTTAGCGGCAGGAAAGGCCGATTCGGAGGAGGAGGCCGTAGGATTATTGAAGAAAACACTTTCCGAGGGGAAGGCCTTAGATAAATTCGCTGAATTTATTAAAGCCCAGGGAGGAGAGGCAGCTGCCGTTTATAATACGGAGCTATTGCCGAAAGCTGCAATTACTGAAGAAATAATATCCGGAAAATCCGGTTATGTAAAAGAAATTGACTGTTCTGAGATCGGTATGGTTTCATTGGTCTTAGGCGGAGGGAGAGAAAAGAAGGAAAGCAGTGTGGACCTTTCCGTAGGCGTGGTATTACATAAGAAGATAGGTGATTATGTAAAGCAAAATGACAGCCTTGCCACTATGCATGCCAATGACAAAGAGAAGCTCAAAATAGCAAAGGAGCGTTTTATCCGGGCCTATGAGATAGCAGATGAGGAAACGGAACCGCCTGTTTTCATTAAGGAAATCATAAGGGAATAAAATAGAAAGATTAGATTTTGACATCATAAAAATTTCCTGCTCATCATATATTGCTAATATGAAGAGAGATAAAAAAGTAAAGTATAAAGTAAATTCCAAACTGAAAAGTGAGGTAGTGGAGTCATTAAAGCTGCCGAAGGATATTTTACTGGGTGCTGTCATAGTAACAGTGACGGGACAGAGTGAGGCTTTTGTGGAAAATTACAGAGGTATCGTGGAATATACCGATAATTTAATTGCGCTGCAGACAAAGACCTGCCTCGTCACCATTACCGGTAAGTCCCTGCGGATTGATTACTATACCAACGATGAAATGAAAATTACGGGGCATATTAAAAATATTCAATATAGCAATAA
This sequence comes from uncultured Lachnospiraceae bacterium, assembly GCA_946409475.1. Lineage (GTDB taxonomy): Bacteria > Bacillota > Clostridia > Lachnospirales > Lachnospiraceae > CAMJWQ01. Next base: position 5,890 of record CAMJWQ010000191.1, on the reverse strand, counting down.
TTAAACCTGGGAGGGAACAGTTGATTGGTCGTCCGTCTGATTAAATATATAAAAGGCTATGTAAAAATCCGAATCGAAGGGTACTCACCGGAAAGGTTCTTGAATTTATGCGGAAATCATCATATATTATTATGGGATATACAAAACAGGGGAAACTGTTTTGAATTATATATCAGTATTCAGGGATTTCGGCAGCTAAAGCCCATACTGAAAAAAACAAAAACGAAGTTAACCGTCCTGGAAAGACGTGGACTTCCTTTTTTTTTACATAAATATCGAAAAAGAAAAGTATTCTTCATGGGAATCATTACCTGTCTTATTATATTATATATGCTGTCCCTATTTATCTGGCAGATAGAATGTGAAGGAAATTATACCAGGTCCACGGAGGTCATTTTAGACTATTTAGAGGAAATTAACGTATATCACGGAATGAGGAAAAGAGATGTGAACTGTGAAGACATTGAAGCAAAAATAAGGAGCCGGTTTAATGACATCATATGGGCTTCCGCTCAAATAGAAGGCACCAGGCTGATTATCCATGTAAAAGAAAATACGGATCTACAGTTAAATGAGGAACAGGATACGGAACCTTCCGATATCATAGCAAACAAAGCAGGAACGGTGGAAAGCATCATAACCAGATCCGGAATTCCTATGATACACGAGGGACAGGAAATTGCGGCAGGTGATTTATTGGTTTCCGGCCAGATTCCCATTTATAATGATGCAGGGGAAGTGGCATCTTACCAGTATTGTGCCGCCGATTCGGATATTATGCTGAATACGACCTGTGATTATTCCGACAGCTTTTCCATGGATTATGAAAAAAAAATCTATACGGGAAATAAAAAAAACACTTATTTTATAACCCTTTTCGGACGGACCGTAACCTTTCCCTTAAGAAAGATCACCTATCGGAATTATTCCGTTATTACAAATGAAAATCAGATTAAATTAGGAAAAAATTTTTATTTGCCCTGTTTTTATGGTAAAAATACATATGAAGAATATAATATAAAGAAAACCACTTATACCAAACAGGAGGCAACTGCCATTGCAAAAGAAAAATTATCGGGATTTTGTGAGGATTTAATAAAAAAAGGGGTTCAAATTACAGAAAATAATGTTACTATAAATATTACAGGTAAAAAATGCATAGCGAATGGGTCTTTAAAGATAATAGAGGCAATCGGTAAGAGAAGACCTGTACAAATCGTGGAAATACCGGAGGAGAATGAAGACGAGAAAGGAATACCGGAAGAATGAGTATAATTGAGACATTGATTGATATGCCTTCAGAGCATGTTAAAAATGTATTTGGCCAATTTGATTCCAACTTAAAGAAAATAGAAAGAACCTTAAATGTTACCATTGTTGTCAGAGATAATGAATTAAAAATCATAGGCTCCGATGCAGCGGTGGAAAAAGCGAAGAAAGTGTTTCATCAACTGATTGAGCTGTCTAAAAGGGGAAATACCATAGAGGAACAAAATATTGATTATGCCATTTCCTTATCCATGGAAAATAAGGAAGGGGCTTTGGTAGAAATTGACAAGGATGTTATCTGCCATACCATTAACGGAAAACCCATTAAACCGAAAACCCTTGGTCAAAAAGCTTATGTGGATGCCATAAGAAAGCATATGATTGTTTTTGGAATGGGGCCGGCCGGTACGGGAAAAACCTATTTAGCCATGGCTATGGCAATTACCGCTTTTAAAAACGGTGAAGTCAACAGGATCATATTAACAAGACCTGCCATAGAAGCCGGAGAAAAGCTGGGATTTTTGCCGGGAGATTTACAAAGCAAGGTAGATCCCTATTTACGTCCCCTGTATGATGCCCTTTATCAGATAATGGGAGCGGAGAGCTTTGCCCGCAATATGGAAAAGGGACTCATTGAAGTGGCGCCCCTGGCTTATATGAGGGGAAGAACCCTGGACAATGCCTTTATTATACTGGATGAGGCACAAAATACCACGCCTGCCCAAATGAAAATGTTTTTAACCAGAATCGGGTTCGGTTCCAAGGTAATTGTAACGGGAGATGCTACCCAAAAGGATTTATCGGCCGATACAAGATCAGGATTGGATATGGCAACAAGGGTCTTACGTAAGATTGAAGATATCAGCTTTTGCACCCTTACAAGCAAGGATGTGGTAAGACATCCTTTGGTGCAAAAAATCGTACAGGCTTATGAGGATTACGAAAGTAAAGCAAAACCCAAGCTCAATAAAACGATCAAAAGATAGAGAAAGGAGAACCTATGACCTATCAGTTTGAAAATGAAAGTGCCCTTTCCTTCTCCTTCGATTGGGAACCGGTTGCCAGGGCCGTTATTAACAAAGCCCTTGATTTTGAAAAGTGTCCTTATGAGTGTGAAGTCAATCTTCTCCTTACGGATGACCGTCAGATGCGGCAGATCAATAAAGAATTCAGGCAGGCAGACCGGGCCACGGATGTATTATCCTTCCCATTGATAGATTATCCGTCACCCTCTTCTTTTTCCCACCTGGAGGATGCTTTACAGGACTGTTTTAATCCGGACAGCGGAGAGCTGATGCTGGGAGATATTGTTGTGTCCGCAGAAAAGGTCAGGGAGCAGGCAAGGGCTTACGGCCACAGTGAAAAAAGAGAATTTGCTTTTCTAATAGCACATAGTATGTTACACTTATTGGGATATGATCATATAACGGAAAAGGATGAAATGCTTATGATAAGCAAACAAGAAGAAATTTTAAAAGGGTTAAAAATCACCCGTGAAAATAAGCAATAGCATATAAGCTTCATGATAAAATCCAATGATATAGGCTGAAAAAAAGCTTTTTGCCAGGGCAGGTCAAGATAAAAATATAAAAGTTACAAAGGTGTCAAATGAAAAATAATAGAAATAATAATACGAATTTTATTTTACAGGGCAGTATTTTAGCGGTTACCTCTATTATCGTACGGATAATCGGATTACTGTACAGAATACCTTTAACCAACATTATCGGAAACGAAGGAAACGGCTATTATTCAGCCGCTTTTGAGGTTTATTCCATTGTTTTACTGGTATCCTCCTACAGTCTGCCTCTTGCCGTATCAAAGCTGGTATCGGAAAGGGTTTCTGAAAGGAACTATAAAAATGCCTACCGTATTTTCAAAGGGGCTTTTATTTTTGCGGTAATTTCCGGTGGAATCAGCGGTTTGGTTGTTTTTTTTGCCTCGGATTTTATAGCCGGGGTCATTATGACGGAGCCTTTAAGTGCCATTGCTCTTAGGGTACTGGCTCCCGGTCTGCTTATTTTTGCCATCATGGGTGTATTAAGAGGCTTTTTTCAAGGATTGAATACCATGATGCCGACAGCCATATCTCAGGTTGTGGAACAGGTAGTAAATGCTGTTATCAGTATCGTTGCCGCTTTTTATCTGTTCTCCTACGGAACCAAGGTAGGGAAAATCCTACTGAATGATTCTTATGCCTATGCTTACGGAGCCGCGGGGGGGACCATGGGAACGGTAGCCGGTGCTCTTTTCGGACTGCTTTTTTTACTGTTTGTATTTTGGGTTTTCAAAAAAGTGTTAAAAGACTTAATACAATCTGACCAGGATAATAAAACGGAAGCATATGGTTACATTTTAAAAATATTGATTCTTACCATTATTCCCGTACTGTTGAGCACGGCTGTCTATAACGTCAGTACCATAATCGACCAGGGAATATTTAATAAAATAATGACCCTGAAGGGATTGGGGGAGGAGAAGACAGACATATGGGGCGTTTTTTCCGGAAAATATAAGGTATTGATTAATGTGCCTATCGCCCTTGCTTCTGCCATGGCGTCCTCCGTCATACCGGGGCTTACAGGAGCCATAAAAAGAAATGATGTGAAAACAGTCAGAAAAAAGGCGGCTTTAGCAATACGCTTTACTATGATAATATCCATACCCTGTGCTGTTGGTCTGGCGGTTTTGGCATATCCTATTATTTCGATGCTGTTTACGGGAGAGCCGGATCTGGCTGCCGGTATGCTGCATGTGGGAACCGTATCTGTGGTATTCTATTCCCTTTCCACTCTTACTAACGGTATTTTACAGGGAATCAATAAAATGAAAATTCCGATACGTAATGCATTTCTGTCTCTGGTCATACATATAGCGGCTCTTTATATCATGCTGGTGCCTTTTAATTGGGGGATTTATTCCGTAGTTTATGCCAATATACTGTTTTCCTTCTGTATGTGTTTGTTAAATGCGCTGTCCATTCGAAAGCATTTACGATATAAACAGGAAGTATTCCGAACCTTTGTCATACCTGCCATTGCTGCTTTGGTTATGGGAATTGTTGTTTATTTTCTGTATTTGCTTTTACATTCCTTCCTCAGCTTGAGCGCTGCCACATTACTAAGTATTTTGTTGGGAGCAATTATATATCTTCTTATACTATTACTGTTAAAGGGAATCTCTGCGGAAGAAATTACAGCTCTGCCCAAGGGAAAGCAGATAGCAGGAATATTAAGGAAACTTCATCTCGTTTAAATGGAAAAAATTGAATAACATTTAAAAAGTGGCTGATACTATATGTAAAAAGGAGATTAGTATGAAAAAATCTACGTATAGAATCAGCCTTATTATTGCCTTGATTATTCTATTACTGGTTTATTTCGGTACTTATCGGTATGCTGTTTCGGAAATCAGGGAAAACACAGATGAGAATTCCCTTACGAAAACGGAATATGAAGCTGAGGAGGATCCCGAAGAGGAAGAAAGCCTGTCGGTGGATAAGGACGATAGTAAAATTACCAGTGATACCACTTATGTATTGGAACGGTATAATGCCAATACCTATACATTAACGGAAGAAGAGCTTGCCATGCCTGTGGAATTTATCGGCATGGGAAGGGAAGATTTAATTAATTATATTTCGGAATACGAAACCAGTCCTTCTTTGTCGGACGTAGAAGACGGGTTCCTATATATTGAACTGGTTTCCTTTTCCAAAAACTCCATTACCATCAGAAAGACCTATAAGCCGGATGATGTTACGGCAAAATATTGCCTGATCGTAGAAAACGGATATATCACGGTTTATTATATCGATATGAAGACAGTGTATACCTATACGGATATCCCCCTTTCTTCCTTGCCCGATGAGGTCCAGCAGGAGGTAATAGACGGAAAACAGATCACAAATCTGCAGGATCTGTATAATTTCCTTGAGACTTTTTCCAGTTAGTATTATAATAGCAGGGTATAAACGAAGCTGGGAGAGTTTAAAAAATGGATATTGCAGTAATCGGCGGCGGGGCTTCCGGAATTATGGCGGCCATTACGGCAGCAAGGAACGGCGGTACCGTAACAATTTTAGAACATACGGACCGTATAGGGAAAAAAATATTGGTTACCGGTAACGGAAAATGTAATATAACGAATAGTAATCAGGATTCCTCCTTCTATCGAAGCAGCCAGCCTGATTTTCCATTTTCGGTAATACAACAGTTCCATGTACAAAATACCATACAGTTTTTTAATGAAATCGGCCTGTACAGTAAAAATAAAAACGGATATCTGTATCCCCATGCGGAACAGGCTTCTGCCGTTTTGGAAGTATTACGGATGGAATTAAAAAGATTGCAGGTTACGGTATTAGGTAATATTTTTATTCATCATATAAAGAAAGCAGAAAATAAATTCACTGTCACTACGAATGAACATACCTTTCAATTTGACAAAATTATCCTGGCAACGGGATCAAAAGCCGCTCCGAAAACCGGTTCTGACGGGAGTGGTTATTCTTATGCACAAAAATTCGGGCATACACTGGTTAAGCCTTTACCCGCCCTGGTGCAATTGCGTTCGGACTTTAGCTTCCTGAAGCATCTGGCAGGGGTAAGATGCGACGGAT
>CAMJWQ010000190.1 GCA_946409475.1 uncultured Lachnospiraceae bacterium | reverse complement strand
TTTAGTATTTCTTTGCTTACAATACACTTACCGTTATAATAGACATCCTCAAAATCGATCCATCTATGTGGTATATCACAAATAAACAGCTTTATTATTTCTAAAAACCGGTGGGAGGTTTTGAATTCCATGCTGCTTTTTATAACATTGCGGCACCTGGAGCCTGCAATTAAGCTTTCTAAAAATTGATTTCTTGATTGTATAGGTTCATACCGCAATATTGTAGTCAGTATTTCTTCAAATACCACGGAAACAACATTATTTTCTCCAAGTTCGGGCAGTACATTGGAAATATACTGTTCAAATAATGAGTTTGGGGAAATAATGATGATATTATTGGCGGACAGCTTATTTGACAGGCCCTGATACATCAGGTATGCCGTCCTGTGAAGGGCAATGGAGGTCTTGCCACTCCCTGCTACTCCCTGCACCATCATCAAGTCGTTTTCCATATCTCTTATTACTATATCCTGATCTTTCTGTATGGTTTCAACAATTGTTTTCATTTTGGGAGAAGTATTTTGGGACAAAAGTTTTCTCAAAAATTCATCTACAATTTGTACATCCGCATCAAAAAAATATTCCAGTACACCGTTATCTATTTCATACTGGCGTTTTAAATTAACCTCTCCTGCTATTCTTCCGACAGGTGCATCATAAAATACCTGTCCCAATACAAAGCGGTAAAAGACACTTGCTATTGGTGATCTCCAGTCATAAACATACATTTCGCAGGAATTTTCTTCTTTTAAAGAGGAACGGCCGATATATATTTTTTCAAATAAAGCCTCGCCATCGAATTTAAAATCAATACGGGCAAAATAAGGTGATTTTATCACTTTTTTCAGTAGTAATATTTTATTTTCCACTTCTTCATAGTCTGCAATTTTATCGGTAATCGGATTTGCATATTGATTTAATGCAGCAAGGGCCTCAAAAGCCTCACCAGACCAGAGATTCCCGATAGAGTGTGACGTATTTTCACGCAGATCCTGCTTGGCGGAAATAATAGTCGACTTATTTTCCTCATTGCGTTCTTTTGCCTGTTCCAGTTGCTTTTTTGCTAAGGCTATCGTTTGTTCTAATCTGTTATTTTCAAATTCTAATTCAGTCTGATTATTTTCCACTGCAAAATCTCCTCTCATTTTGAGTTGGCAGAAATTTTATCATTAAAACCGATATCTACGTTATATTAGCATAACTCAAATCCGAAAAACAGTCTTGTTGTTACTATATCTATATGATACAGTTAAGGTAGAAAGAAAGATGATTGCTGTGGATACACAATCACCTTTCTTTTTGTTTCGATTACATTTCTTCAAAATAGATTGATATTAAATTTTGTTAATATGGAAGTAATCAGAATCAATAATAAAAATGCAGGTGCTATAAAACGTATGGTAATGTTATATAATCTTCTGCTTTTAAACTCTCCTGTTCTGCTTATCTCCTCTTCTATAAAACGTGGTTTCAATACATAACCTACAAATATACAGGTTAATAAAGCAACGATCGGCATGAGTACCGTATTACTGATAAAATCAAAGAAATCAAGAAATGACATTCCGAAAACAGTAATATCCGACCACGCGCCAAAACCAAGGGTGGAAGGCAATGCAAGTGCAAAGGAGAAAATCACGACAGTAATGCAGGTCGTAATCCGGCTCCATCCTAATTTTTCCTCAAGCATGGACACAATCGTTTCCATCAGAGAAATGGATGAGGTAATTGCTGCAAAAAAAACTAATGCAAAGAAGGCACCTCCGATAATATCACCAAATGCCATATTGGAAAAAACCTTCGGTAATACGATGAACATTAAGCTTGGCCCGGAAGAAGATAAAGATTCCTCAACATTGTGAAAAGTGAAAATTGCGGGTATGATAATAAGGCCTGCTAAGAATGCAATAGCGGTATCAAATATTTCAATATGGCGGACACAGGATTCAATATTTTCTTCTTTTTTCATATAAGAACCGTAGGTTATCATAATGCCCATTGCCAGGGATAAGGAATAAAACAGCTGCCCTACGGCCGCCAATATGGCATCAATAGAAAATTTACTGACATCCGGCTTTATATAGTAAATAAAACCCTCTGCCGCTCCCGGAATGGTAAGACCATAAATGGCTATTCCTATGGTCAATATGATCAATATCGGCATTAATATCTTGCTGAACTTCTCTATTCCTTTCTGCACTCCAAAAACAACGATAATTGCGGTGGCCATTATAAAAATAAGTAAAAATATGATTGGCTGCCCCGTTTGTGAAATAAAATCCGGAAAATAGTTATCGCCGGCAGCTAATTTTGCTTCTCCGCTCATATAGGCAGTAAAATACCTGACAACCCATCCACCGATAACACAATAATAAGGGAATATAAGAACAGGGACGATGGCAGCCAGATAGCCGATAAACCTGAAATTAGCATGTAATGCCCCAAAGGCATTTACTACGCTTTTGCCGGTTTTCCTTCCGATGGTAATTTCAGTTATCATAAGGCTGAAGCCAAAGGTTACGGTTAAGATAAGGTAAATCAGCAAAAATGTGCCGCCGCCATATTTTGCCGCCAAATAGGGAAATCTCCACAAATTACCAAGACCTACGGCAGATCCGGCCGCCGCCAGGATAAAGCCTATCTTCCCGGAAAATTTTTTACTTTCATTCATAAAAACACTTGATCCTTTCTTTTTCCATCATGCTGTATTCCAAAATTCCGGCCAAACAAAGCGGAATCAAACAAACTGCAGGGTTTATTATAACGCATAAATTAGTGTGAGACAACATATAATGTATTATTCTGAACAAAAAGTCAATAAAATAAACGTATTTCATAATCACATAAAAACAGCATGGAACCATTATAATCCCATGCTGCTTTTGACATAGTTTTCTTAAATTTCTACGCGGTTTATTTATTTAAATTCAATAGCTTGGTTTTTAATTCGCTTTCAATGCGGTGTAATTCCTTTTCCGCCTCCTGGCGCTTAGTCCTTCCCTCCGACTGGATACGCAAAACCTCATCCAAGGTGGATATCAGTGATTCATTCGTGTTCCTTAAGGTTTCGATATCTACAATTCCGCGTTCTGATTCTTTGGCCGTTTCAATGGTAGCCATTTTTAATGTGGCTGCATTTTTCTTCAATAATTCATTAGTCATATCCGTAACGTCACGCTGTGCTTTGGCCGCCTGACCGGAATGGGCTATCCCCAGCGCAAGAGCCATCTGGCTTTTCCATAACGGAATGGTATTTACAATCGTTGACTGGATCTTTTCCGCCATCATGGTATCGTTTCCCTGCACCAGACGGATTTGGGGTGCCATTTGTATGGAAATCATACGTGTCAATTCCAGATCATGTATTTTCTTTTCAAAGCGATTCATGACAGAGTTTAAATCATTGACTGCCTGCGCATCTTCCGGCAGTCCTGTACGGCTTGACTTTTCAACCAGCTTTGGCAGCTCTTCAGACTTTATTGCAGCCAATTTCCTCTTTCCTGCCAAAATGTACATGGACAGCTCTTTAAAATATGTCTTGTTAAGCCCGTACATCTTATCAAGCATGGCGACATCTTTTAATAATTGGATCTGATGAGATTCAAGAACCTGACAAATTTTGTTTATATTGCCTTCTGCCTTTTCATATTTTGTTTTCATAGCGGCAATCTTATTGGAGGTTTTCTTAAAGAATCCAAGAAAGCCCTTTCCCTCTTCGTCTTCAAAGTTCTTTAGCTCTAATACGACGGAGGAAAGCATATCACCTATTTCGCCTAAATCCTTAGTCTTAACATTGTTCAATGCCGATTCGGAAAAATCCGCTATCTTTTTCTGAGCTCCTGCGCCATATTGCAAAACAAGAGTAGACTGGTTCAGATCAATTTGCTTTGCAAATTCATTGACCATTTTCTGTTCATCCGGTGACAGTGTACTTTCGTCAAATACCGCTGCTTTTGTGGTTTCCTCTGTTTTACCGCCCGAAATTACAAGCTCCTTATCCTCTTCTTTAAATGGTTCAAATGTCAGTGTGGGTACTTCATTATTCATCTTGATATCCTCCAAATGCTTTTTTTGCCGTTAAGGTTTCCTTTGTTAAGCCCTCCTGTGCCAGCATGGTTTTTAATACCGCTATATCTGTAGACACATCCATTGCCGTCTCTTCAAAAAGATTATCAAGCAGTGTCTCAAAAGCCTGGTTAATGGTAGCAATGGTATTTTCGATTTCCTTTTTGGATGTCAGGATATTTTCACCCTGAACCGGCTGAAGGTTAAATTCCTGATAGGTCTTTACTAATTTCAGGGTCGTTGGTAAATAATAGCTCATAAATTTTTGGATTTCCGGCAATTGTTCCGGATGCAGGGTAACGTATTCTAAAATTTTATTGATGACAATTTCCAATCGGGTTATCTTTTGGGTGATGTTCTCACCGGACAAGGTTTCGTTAATTCGTTTCAGCTCTTCCATACAGGCTTGTCCATTATCCATTGTCTCCTTCAGGGCGGCGCTTCTTTCCGTATAATCTGCCGCTTCCTCTTTTTCTTTGGCGGCTTCCGCCGCCTCATTATTCGATATATTGTTCTGTTCTTGTTGATTCATATGATTATGAAGCTCCACATATTGTTGAAAGCTGTCCTGATTTAACATGATACAGGTTTCCTTATCATCAATATGTCCCTCCGGAAACATACCAATGGATATCATTTTACGCAAATCCTTAATTATCTTTTTTCTCTTCACACCCGTATAGGTAATTAAATTATTGATTTCATAATAACTTCGATTCTTGAATATATAACGGTATTGATGAAAACGCTTCAGGCGTTTTCTTATTTTTCCCCCCCGCATGATCAGACATAAACCGATAATGGCCAAGGGTGAAATCCACATGGATATGACACCAAATAGAGAAAAATGTTGGTTCAATACCCCAATAAGGGTTAAAACCATGATGGCAATACTACTTATTCCAAAAGAGAGCCAGCCAAATACGGTATATAAAATTCCGGATACCCGGCCAACAGGAACACTTGGATAAATAGAGGTTTTTCTGAGTGCAGCCGTTTTTTGATTTTCACCGGCAGCATAGGAATTGGAATACGAGCAGGTGGAAGCACCTTCCTCATCAAATTCATGGAAATTATTTACCCTTTTATTCAAATTACGTTCCCGCTCTTTTCGGTACGTTCGATAGTTTTTGTATTCGGGATGAAAGTTACGGTTAATTCCGACGGCATCTTTTACCTCGTTTAAAGCCCCTTTCACCGTATGCTGGATGTCTCTGTTTAATTGTTCAAAATCTCTGGTATTTATGGCATTCTGTATAATATCTTTGATTTCGTCACCGAGATTCGAAAAATTCTTCTTATCCATAAAAATTCCTCCGACTGATAGCTGGTACTGCATTGCAGTGCTAGTACAACGAATAATAAGCTAGTCTCATTATAACGTAAAATCCTCCCAATAACAATTTTTTGTTATAAAATTTACATTTTCCATTCATTTTTTTCATATGAGGTTTTTAATCAGAGGTGATTACGGATCTGTGATATTCAGCAAAAGCTGATCTTTATATTTTTATGCATACGAAGGAGGCAGTCTTCAAGCTGCTTAATAAGAGATAATTTGGTTTTAAAATCAATGTCGGTTCCTTCGTGGGCCGTATTGGCGGCCATACCAAAATAAATGTTAATGTCCGTTGCTTTTTCAATCAGCAACAGGGAAATAAGGGAGGCCGCATCCTTTTGCTTACTGAGAAAAAGCAAAATCATAGGATCTTCCATATACTGATTGCAGATTTCCAGTACTTTTTTCAAGGTTATGATACCTTCGGTCACATAATCCACTCCTTCGATCCTGGCCATATCCGGGATATGTTCATTACCGCTGTTCTGAATGACATGTAAGGACTTATGAAGATACTTGCTTACGGCATTGGCCGTACTCCCGCCGCAAACAATACGTATCCCGTTTTTTGCAAAAAACATTTTCATGATACGGTTGTCTTCCTCTTTATTTTCCGGCGGGCCAACCAGCATATTTACTACCTGCCGCTCCCTGATCTTAATAACCAGAACGGTGGTATCATCCTCCATGGAATTTTCATTCAGGGCCAGGCATCCGTTTATAATTCTTGCTGCTATACGGGAAGCCGACATCTCTTTCATATCCATTCGTTCTAAAAATCCGACGAGCTCTTCCGTCTTCCAGCCATGTGCCGTTAATTTTCCGATTCCCGCATTTGTTACACCGTCCGTCATCATGATAATAATATCATCCTTCTGCAAAGGAACCGAACTTTCATGTATCTCCTTTTCTCCGACAAAATGAATTTGTGTGTTATAGTGGAAACGTTTGCCCTTGCGTAAAATGATAATACCGGGATTATCATATTGGGCCATATAGGCAATGTTCTTTTCAAGCTGCAGTACGGTAAAGGTAGAATAAGCAAGCCTTCGTACCCGGCAGATGGGAAGTGCCGCCGCCACGGTATCCACACATTCATCCAGGGGAAGGTTATGGGAAATCATGGTGCCTAAAATAGTTGTCGTCAGGGTGGATAAAATATTCGCTTTTACACCGCTTCCCAGACCATCCGCTAATACAAACACTTTTTTATTTCCGTTTTCAAACCTTCTGAAATAATCACCGCAGAGAGTTTCATCATGCTTATTGGCATTTGCCCAGCCTGTTTCAATAAATTGTCTGTCAAATGTTAACATAGATCTTATTCCTCATCATCCATTAAAATCGTCTCTTTAAGGTCATGAATGGCAATTTTGGTCTCTGCCGCAGTTTCCCCCAGAATGGAGGCGATTTCATGGACGATTCTTAAC
>CAMJWQ010000189.1 GCA_946409475.1 uncultured Lachnospiraceae bacterium | reverse complement strand
GGAATACTGATGTCAAATATGAAGGAAACGCACCCGCTGCTGATGTCTTTGTATTCGCTGATTATTGTACTCGCAACGACGATTGCAGGCGTTCTCATTTTCCAAAGAAAAGATTTGAAATAAGAAAGGGGGCGGCATCATGCTCTGGCTGGGCATTGTCTGTGCAATATTGGCAATCATCATTGTGATATTACTGATTAAGATTACGCTCCTTCATCGGACAGCTGACGAAATCCGCCAGGGGATGGCCGAACGGCTGGAGTATAATACCAACACCCTGATTTCTATTTCTTCAAATGACCGCGCAATGTGTAAGCTCACTGACAGTATCAATAAGGAGCTTCGTTTGCTCCGAAAAGAGCGCAGACGTTTTCAAAGCGGTAATCGGGAATTGAAAGAGGCGATAACAAACATATCTCACGATTTGCGTACCCCACTCACCGCGATCTGCGGCTATCTGGATTTGCTGGGAAAAGAGAAAAAATCCGCTGCGGCGATGCGGTATATTTCCCTGATTGAGAATCGTACCCAGGCGCTAAAGCAACTTACGGAAGAATTGTTCCGCTATTCCATTATCACATCTATGCCGGAAAGTCTATCGCTTATGGACGTGAGCTTGAACAGCGTTTTGGAAGAAAGCATAGCCGCCTATTATACGGCATTCAAGGGGCGCGGAATTGTGCCGACAATTATACGGCATTCAAGGGGCGCGGAATTGTGCCGACAATTCAAATGCCCAAAAGGAATATAGCACGTCGGCTTAATCATGCCGCGTTATCTCGCGTTTTCGGTAATATTCTCAGTAACGCTCTAAAATATAGTGATGGCGATTTGAATATATCTTTGTCTGAAGAAGGAGAAATCACCGTTTCCAATGCGGCGTCCGGACTGGACGAATTACAGGTTGAAAAACTGTTCAATCGCTTTTATACGGTAGAAGCCGCACGAAACTCAACAGGCTTAGGGCTTACGATTGCAAAGACATTGATTGAACAGATGAAGGGCGAAATATCTGCCCGATACTCTGATAAAAAATTAAGCATTTACATTCGGTTTCCCGGTGATGCTCCGGGTAAAATAGAGGTACCCTATGGAAAATAGTGAGTGGATACGGTGTCCGGTTTAAGGCTGACCTTAATCGCACTGTTTATACATTAGCCTCCTATCCCAAATCCGCCGGGGGAATATGAAGACCCCTTTTAGGGGGAATCAAGCAGTACGAATAGTCCTTTTAAGAGTGGCTGCAAATCAAGGACGATACGGCTTTAACAAAGTGAAAGCCAGCGCCCTTGGACGCTGGCCGGAAACTGCCCCTTATAGAGGCGGGCAGACCACCCGTTTGCTGATGATAACGGGTGGTCATGATTATTGGTATGCTTTTTCTGCAAACTCAGTAGCTACCAGGTCCTTATAGGGAGCGCGCTTTGTAAGCTCACCTGCTTCATCCAAAATATCCTGTAATAAGGTCAGGCTGTCTTCTTCAAAAATCAAATTATCTTTCCAGGTATCCTGCTCGTAATAACGGGTTACGATTTTAGTCAGGGTATCAATTTCCGTCTCTTTAAATTGTGGTTGAATTATCTTTGCAATTTCTTCCGGTGTGTGATTTTGGGTATATTCGATTCCTTTTTGCAGGGCATTGGTAAATTTTTGGATGACTTCAGGATTTTCTTCAATATAACTTTGCTTTGCCGAATAAGAGGTATAAGGAACATATCCGCTTTCCACGCCAAGAGAAGCAACTACATATCCGTCTCCCTCTAATTCCAAAGCCGTTGCCGAGGGTTCGAATTCAACGGTGAAATCTCCCTGTCCGCCGGAGAAAGCAGCAGCCGTGGAACCGAAATCAATACTTTGGTCAATGAATAAATCATTAAAGGGATCGATGTTGTTTTTCTTTAAGATATATTCAAATACCATCTCAGGCATTCCGCCTTTACGTCCGCCAAGGATATTCTTCCCAATCAGCATATCCCAGGAGAAATCTTCTACGGGTTCTCTTGCCACCAAGAAATTTCCTGCTCTTTGTGTAAGCTGGGCAAAATTCACTACATAATCAGTAGCTCCCTCATTATAAGTATAGATAGTTGCTTCAGCACCCATAAAACCGATGTCTGCCTCGCCTGAAATTACGGCAGTCATAGTTTTATCTGCTCCAAATGGTGTTATATGTATAGATCAAGATAAAAGAAGAACTGCACCCACTGCGCTCCTCCTTTCACTATTGGAAAATTTATACTTTTTGCCTATTCCAATTATCCTTAAGTGGTTCTATGTGATTGCCTGTCGCATCATCAATGGCACCATGTACAGCGTATTTTATGGCATCCATAGGGATCCGCATCAATCCGGATCAATTATCCGGGATGAGATTTGTGTTTACGACCATGAGTGCGATGACGGACTTTTTTCTTCAAAGGGCTTTCCATTCCTGAATTTTTAAGTATACTGGAAAGTAAAGTATATGAGAGTGTAATATCATAATCTTCGTAAAGTATATCTTTGAGGTGAAGGAAATTGATTCCTCTGAACTCGTTAATAACACAAAGTTCATCATAAATACATTTCTTTTTTTCAAAAACATGCTATAATGTTTATATGCAGATATAGTTCATTGGTAGAACACCAGCTTCCCAAGCTGGATAGGCGGGTTCGATTCCCGTTATCTGCTCTTTAAATCTTAGCTTCGCTTACATTCCAGCAAATATCCGCTTGTTTCCAGCTTTTCATGAACTGTCTGTCCACTGCCATCCTGTATTCCCTGTAAGAATATCTGTGCCATGTTCATTTGCTGCTATCTGCCATCTGCGGATGGCAGATAGCAGGGCGTTAATTGTTTTCGGATTATCCAGAACTGTAACAAAACAGCCTGATTCTTAAAGGCGCTGTATTTGCAGATTCTGAAGCTTTGTTGGCTTTTTTCCCTTTTGTTTCAACTCTGCAAAGCCTATGTATCTTCCTGGAAAGATTACCAGTCTGTCAGGTATTGATGTATGATGAAAGTTCTGGCAACGATTAGTTGGCAGAAACATTTTGACATTTTGAGCATATTCTCTGCAGTCCTGCATGGTTATTACATCCATATTCATAGGCTTGTCCTTTCTGCCGCTTATGCGGTCCTATGTTTTTGCTTTTTTCTTTTCTTCCTTGTATTCATCCTTCAACTCCAGCTCATACTCTATCTTTACGCCATTCTGCTTTTCAATGAGTTTTATCAGCACACTAAATATGTAAGGAAAATTCATTTCACCCACTAAATCACCTCCTGTTTCATCTTATGATGTATGGATTGTACATATTGACTACTACTCTCACGCTCCTTTCACATTGCAAAATTCTTCCTTTTCTTCTATAATTTAAGTACAGGCTATATAATTCCACCTTTCGCACTTCATGCTTTATGAAGTTGCATTAAATGTGCTTCATGATTTATGAATTATCAATATACATCTTCATGATTTATGAAGTTTTCTATTGATTTTTTTAATTTAATATGCTATATTTTCTCCAGAAAGAGGTGTGGCGATGGATTCCATAAAAGAAGAAGTGGCGAAAAATCTACTATATCAGAGAAAAAAAAATAATCTTACGCAAAAAGAACTCGCTGATAAATTGGGTGTAAAGCATAATTCTATTTCATCTTGGGAAAATGGTACTAATTCAATAGATATAGAAACACTATTTAAACTATGTGAGATATTCGATATATCCGTGAATGATATGTACGGTATTTATACTGCTGACCAGTACTTAAACCTTCCCGAACAGGACTTAATACATAAATACCGCTTCATAGATGAAAAAGGAAAACATACCGTAGACACAGTACTGGAAATGGAATACAATAAATGTAATAATATCCAACTATTACCAAATTCCGCACATGCCATTGAAGGAACCAGTGAGGAAGATATACGGCACGATGAGGATATCATGGATGATTTTTAAGGAGGGATTATAGATGCCGGAATTAAGCAGATTTGCAGGCATGGTCATTACAATGCTGTTCAAAGATATAAAGCAACACAACAAACCACATGTCCATGTATTTTACGGAGAATATGAAGCTTCGGTTGGGTTAGATGGAGAGTTGCTGGCAGGCTCGTTACCGGGCAAACAATTTAAGATTCTTGTAGGATGGCTTTTATTCCATGAGGAAGAAGTGTACAAAGCATGGAATCTTGCCGTACAGGGTGAACATTTTGACAAAATCAAGCCACTGTAATACATTTTGAAGGGAGTGAATAACATGTATGTAAAAAATGGTATCGTATATGCCAATGAACCAGCTGAGGAAATAAGGATTTCAGAAGCCAAGCCATTACCGTATGGTATGCTGCTCCTTACCTTTTCCACCGGCGAAAAAAGACTTTTTGATACTACAACACTTACAGGTTCTGCTTTTAAACCTTTAGAAGATGAATCTGTTTTCAACAGCGTATCTGTAACACACGGTTTTGTGTCCTGGCAAAATGGAGAAATAGACTGTGCTCCAGAATTCATGTACGAAAATAGCTTTGCATATGAATGCGAAATAAATTTATTTTGAGCCATTCCCTAAACTGACCATGGGACAAAAAAATGCCCTGGCTAAAGCAGACAGCTATTTAAGCATGTCTGGATTTTCATACAGTGGGTTAGTTAAGCAATTGGAATTTGAACAATTCTCAACAGAAGATGCAGCATATGCGGCGGACAGCTGTGGCGCTGATTGGAACGAACAAGCAGCAAGGAAGGCGCAGGAATACCTAGATATCAGCTCTTTTTCTCGTGATTCTTTAATTACACAACTAGAGTTTGACGGATTCTCAACAGAACAAGCAGAATATGCGGTATCTGCTGTAGGCTATTAATAAATAAAACAAAAACCGCCCCTGCGCTAACAGAGACGGCCCCAACGACTACACCTGCCAAAGACATAATCGCTCCAACAGGCAAATTGTATCATCCTGGTGTGGTTTAGTCAACCGCACTATTTTTATGCCTGCTTTTATGCCCTTTAGTCCTGTTTTGACGTCGAACAAAGTAAAATGCAGTCATCTTAATAGGATGTGGATTGAAAGGACGTCAAAACGGTATGAAAACACTTGCCGCCCTGAAAGAGAATGGATTAAAGAGACGTCGAAACAGAGCAATATGCATACTGATACTTAAAACCATCATACAATGGAAAGGAGGAATTGTCATGGAAACAGATAAAATACAACGCTGCGTCATTTATATCCGTGTATCCACCGCTGAACAGCAGATCCACGGGAAGAGCCTGCAGGCACAAAAAGAACATCTGGAGCTGTATGCTGCAGACAATAATATGAAAGTTGTGGGTGTTTTTGCTGATGAGGGTAAAACTGCCCGGAAGGAGCTGAAAAGAAGAACGGCTATCTTCCGGTTATTGGAAGCGGTAAAAAGGGATAAAATTGACGTCATTTTGTTCTGGCGTATGGATAGATGGTTCCGTAACGTGTCGGATTTCTATAAGGTGCAGGAAGTGCTGGATGAACACCAGACGAGATGGATTGCCACATCTGAGCCAAACATCAATATGGAAACCAGAGAAGGACGGTTAAACCTTAACCTGGTACTTACTATCGGCCAGAATGAAGTAGATACTACTTCCGAAAGGATCAAGTTCACCAATGAATCCATGGTCAGAAATGGAAAGCTGATATTTGGCGGCAATAACATGCCCTTCGGATATAAGCCCGGGTTCGTAAATGGTGAAAAGAGGATGGTCATTGATGAAGAGGCGGAACCCATTGTACGGGATGTCTTTGATTACTATATGACCCATCGGGCCAAACGGCAGACAGTGAAATACATACAGGATAAGTACGGCATTAACTACACCTACACCATGCTGCGGACCGCCCTGTCCAGTGAATTCTACAAGGGCAAATACCGGGGAATAGATTACTGCCCTGCTTACCTGACGGAAGAACAATGGAACTTTATACAGGAGATATCCAAAAAGAATATCAAATCCTACGGCCGGAAAAGGATCTATTTATTCAGTGGATTACTTAAGTGCCCTGCCTGCAACAGAACCTTGGCCGGCACCGGCTGTCTCTCCGTCATAAACCGTGCTACACAGGAAAAGCGGATGTATAAATACTACAGATGCCAAGCTGCCTTTAAAGACCTTATATGTGAGAATAGAAAGCGGTTTAGCGAAAATATCTTGGAAACAAATATCCTAAATTCTGTAGAGGATGAATATAACAAGTATCGGAGCAGGTATTTAAGGATTGTAGAAGAAGAACAAAAACAGCTCCACAAAGAGGATCCTGTTAAGATAAAAAGGGAAATGGATAGGCTGAATTATTTATTCCGGAAGGACCGGATATCTGCCTATGAATATGAAAAGGAATATGCAGAGCTGGAGGCTAAGCTGCAAAAGGTTAACAGCGAGCCTGTTATGAAGAAGAATATAGAATATCTGGACGGCATCCTATATGGTGATTTTAAGACAATGTATGAAAGCCTTGACGATCTGAATAAACGGGCTTTCTGGCACAGCATTATTGAAGAGATACAGCTTGATATGGACTACAACATCAGGGAGATTGTATTTGTCAATCAGACTTGTGTTTCTATATAGCTCCAAATCCGGTCACCACTTCCAAGTCAATTCCTTCATCTTCAAAGTATCCCAGTTCAATTGCCACATATTGAGGGGCATAAAAAATAGAATGAGCCACCTCATTTAATGTTACCTTCGTAAGAGTAGCACCGCCTGATTTGTTGCAGCCTGTCAACATCCCGGCAAGAAGCAATAAAATAAGGAAAATGCTTATGAATTTTCTTTTCATATGAAACCTCCCATTTTCTAATACTATAGTATATTTC
>CAMJWQ010000188.1 GCA_946409475.1 uncultured Lachnospiraceae bacterium | reverse complement strand
CCAAAAGGCTGATTTCACAGCCTTCATTTAAAAAATCCTGAATCTTGAACGGATAAGTTACCACGCTACTCCCCCACTTACCCCTGCTCCTTAAAATACCGTATAGTTCTCTGTATCCCCTCCTCAAAGCTGAAGGAAGGCTGATATCCGGTATCAGTAACCAAAGGGGCTATATCCAGACAGCCACAGGTAGGACGCTTCCCGTCGGAAGGTAATTCTCCAATTCCTAAGGGCAGGGAGGGATCGATAAAATCCCGAATTTCCGTAATATAATTATATAAAAGCCTTGGGCTGCCGCTTCCTATGCCATAAATGCGGCTCTTTTTCCCGTGCTTGCCCATAAGGTAAAGGGCATTTGCCACATCCTTCATGTATACACAGTCCCATATTTGATTCAGGGGCCCGTATACAGGACGTTCTTTATTTAAAAGAGTCCTGATGGAATAGGTAATGATATTATTATCTATTCTGCGTTCTCCGTAAGCACTGGGGATGATTGCCCAAATAAATTTCTGGTTTAATTGTAAGGATAATCCCTGCAGGATATAATGAACGGCAACCTTTGTCGCACCATATAGATCTGTTACATGAGGCAAGCTGGTTTCATTTATAAAACTTTGGTTTTTACGATATTCGGCAGTGGAACCAGGTGTTATGAAAAAATTACAATTAAGATAATTACACAGATAAAAGGCATCAACAGTATAAGAAATATTGTCCAGCTGGCTTCTTATATCATTTTTTATTTCCGGAGCTACTCCCTTCCAGGCAATATAATAAAATGTATCATACTGAGAGTCCAATTTATTCCTGCAATCTAAAATTTTTCCTGATTCATATTCAATTACCTTAATTCTGTCTTCTTCTATTTTTCTGTGAAATTTTTCCGATGGCCGCTTTAATACGGTGACCTCTACCTGGTTTTGCAAGAGTTCATCCAATAGCCAGCTGCCAATAAAACCTGTTGCACCAACAATTATAGCTTTTTTCACATTACTCCCTGCTTTCTATTATTAATTTATTATAAATCATTTCAATTATTTGTGAATCTATATCGGGATTAAATTTTCTGGCAAAGAGAAAATCGGAATTCATAAGATAGGAATAATCCTCCTTTCTCCATACATAAGGATTTCCTCTGGCCCAGTCGATTGCACGGAGACTTGCCATATAAGAGTCCTGCATGCTTTTATCAAATAAGCTTTCAGCAAAGGAGCTGTTATAAACCATGGTCTGCAGCCAGCATTCATCCGGGGCGAAGGTATAATGCAAAAGCTTTTCAGCCTCATCCTTGTGAGTATTAATATAACAGACCAGATTATGGGTAATACTATACCAATTAGAGCCATAGCACAATTGGTCACGTAATTTTTTCTGCCGGTCAACGCCTGCCAGTTTTTGGATTTTTAAAGACAATGGTTCTAAAATGCCTCCTAAAAGAATTTGAATAAACCGATTATCGGAACGTATATATTTAGCAAAAAAATGATAAAGAGAGTATCTTTCATAAATTCGTTGAGGTATGGGAGCGGGTAAGGTGTAATGGATGAATTCTTTTCCTGCGTTTTTTGTAAAAAATTCGTGTATGTCATTTTGATTTTTTAACGGCAGGCACATACCGGAAAGAACATGATAATAACTGTAACCCTTTGAACCGGCTTTTTCATAAAAGCTCATAGTTACAAGAGCCAGACCATTGGTACCCCAGGAGGTATCCAATCTATTCAAAAAGAACAAATCTGATTTTTTGCAGACATTTGAAAAATAATCGAAATCAAAATCTTTAATAGCTTTATTTATATGAATATAGATATCGTTCCTCTTATCATCTAATAAATGCAATAATTTTTCCAGTAAATCCCAATGATTAAATGCAATGATTAGATATGCATGCTTATTTGCATTCGGATTTATTATACTTGTACCGTTAGTAGGTCCATGTTCATTGCAATTGCTCATATTGATAATGGCTCCTTAATAAAATTGATTAGAATACAACAAAACGAAAGATAATGTTAGTATTAATTAGTTCATAAAAAGATTATAATATGTATAGGGAGAGCGTTTCATTTTTTACTTTAAGTATACCGTAATTAAAAAAAACTGCAATCAAATAAGTGATTTTAATACATAATAAAAGAAGATTATTACTTTATCCTTAAGGCTTTCTTAAATAAAATGATTATGTATAAAAAAAAATAAAAATGCTTTAAAAAAAAACAGATATCGTATATAATAAAATATGAATGTTTAATTGTAGAATTTAATGGAAAAAATGAATATAAAGGTTAACTTGAAAGGGGAAACAATATGTTAGCTACAGATATCGGTATCGATTTGGGAACCGCTAGTATTTTAGTGTATATTAAAGGAAAAGGTGTGGTATTAAAAGAACCATCCGTTGTAGCTTTTGATAGAGATACGAATAGAATTAAAGCCATAGGGGAGGAAGCCAGGTTAATGCTAGGAAGAACCCCCGGTAATATTGTAGCTGTAAGACCCTTGCGGCAGGGTGTCATATCAGACTATACCGTTACGGAAAAGATGATGAAATATTTTATACAAAAAGCATTGGGAAAGAAGACCTTCCGCAAGCCCCGTATCAGTGTATGTGTTCCCAGCGGTGTAACTGAAGTTGAAAAAAAAGCAGTGGAAGATGCTACTTACCAGGCAGGTGCCAGAGATGTAAAAATAATTGAAGAGCCCATTGCTGCGGCAATCGGAGCAGGAATTGATATTTCGAGACCCTGCGGAAATATGGTAGTTGATATTGGCGGCGGCACGACAGATATTGCAGTGATATCCTTAGGCGGTACTGTTGTCAGCACCTCTATTAAAATTGCCGGCGATGATTTTGATGAGGCTATCGTACGGTATATGCGCAAGAAACATAATCTGCTGATAGGTGAAAGAACAGCCGAAGATATTAAAATAAAAATCGGTTCTGCCTATAAAAGAGCGGAGGTAGATACCATGGATGTCAGAGGCCGTAATTTAGTTACCGGCCTGCCCAAGACAGTAACGGTTTCTTCGGAGGAAACGGAAGAGGCTTTAAGGGAAACAACCTCGCAAATAGTGGAGGCTGTTCATAGTGTATTAGAGAGAACACCACCGGAATTGGCAGCAGATATTGCCGACAGGGGTATTGTGCTTACCGGAGGAGGAAGCTTACTGAGAGGCCTGGAAGATTTAATTGAAAATAAAACGGGAATCAATACCATGACGGCAGAAGAGCCGATGACGGCCGTGGCCATTGGTACAGGTAAATACATTGAGTTTTTATACGGAAGCAGAGAATATAAAGAATAGCAGATAAATGACACGATAAGCTAAAGTTGAAAGCATGACCGGCCGATATATATACTGGGTCAATACGGCAATGGTTCATGAAAAATAAGGAGGCTTATATGGTAAAGGGATTATATTCTGCCTATACGGGAATGATTAATCAGCAAAACAGAATGGATGTTATGACAAATAACCTGGCCAATTCCGCAACTACCGGATATAAAAAAGAAGGTACGACAGCACAGGCATTTGATGAAGTGCTGGCTGTAAAGATTAATGATGCTTCGGAAAATTTTATAGATAAAAGAATCGGTTCCATGAGCATGGGCGTTAAAATTGGTGAAAATTATACGGATTACAGCCAGGGAAGCCTAAAGGTTACGGATAATACCTTTGATTTGGCATTAACGGAGGAAGGCTTTTTCGAAATAGCTTTTACCAATAAGCAGGGAGAGGAATCTACCAAATATACAAGGGACGGATCCTTTACTTTAAATAAGGAAGGTTATCTGGTAACAAAGGACGGAGACTATGTTCTCGGAACCAACGGAAGAATTCAACTGGATACCACAGCGGAAATTAAGGTTGATGACCTGGGAAATATTTATCAGGATGGTGTTTATGCGGATACTTTGGCCTTGACTAAATTTGAAGACAATGATTACCTGGAGAAATACGGAGAAAATTTGTACCAGACTGTTGACGGTGCTGTTGAAGCTGCCTATGAGGGAAATGTAAAACAGGGATATTTAGAAGCCTCTAATGTATCTGTTGTGCAGGAAATGGTAGATTTAATAAATATAACAAGAGCTTATGAGTCCACCCAAAAGGTAATTCAGACTATTGACGGCACCCTGGAAAAAACAGTAAACAATGTGGGCCGGGTATAAAAGAAAAAAGATAAAAGTCAATAGTTACTATTTATTCGGAAGGAAGGTGCATTATGGTTAGAGCGTTATGGTCGGCGGCATCGGGAATGATGGCACAACAGACTTGTGTAGATACCATATCTAATAACATTGCAAATGTAAATACTACATCTTTTAAAGCGGAGACTAATGAGTTCAAATCTTTACTTTATCAGACTTTACAAACGGTAACAACCAGCGCAAACGGAGAAAATAAGCCCATTGGAGCGCAGGTGGGGCTGGGAGTCAGAAATTCCTCTATTTCGACAGATTTTACGCAGGGGACTCTTGTTGAGAATGACAGCAATACGGCCTTTGCTATCTCGGGAGACGGTTTTTTTGCAGTCAGGGGCTCGGACGGAAATACATATTATACAAGAAACGGTAATTTTGTGTATGCTTTAGGAGGAAATGGAATAGTACTTACAACATCGGAGGGGTATCCGGTTTTGGACACGGCAGGCAATCCCGTTACCTTTGCTACCCAGTATGATACGAATAATATTACCATTACCTCGACCGGACAGCTTTACTACACAAACCCGGACAATGTTACTACGGCTATGGGAATAACGGTCGGTTTATATCAATTCAGCAATCCTCCGGGGTTGAATAAAGAAGGAGACAGCTTATACAGTGAAACCGTTGCCTCCGGAGCAGCGATAAACGAAGCGACTGACAATAACGTAACCAAGAGCCAGATTTTGCAGAATTATCTGGAGGGCTCCAACGTTAATGTGGCTGAGGAAATGGTGAATTTAATCGTATCCCAGAGAGCATATGAAATGAACTCGAAAGCGATTCAGGCTTCTGATGATATGATGTCAAAAGCGAATAATTTAAGAGGTTAATAGGAGGATAAGAAATGGCGGTTAGTTCCATAGGAAACTTGGATGCATATGAATATCTTAGTAATTCTGCCTCTACAGGCACATTGGAAAAAGCTTTAAGCTCCGATCTTAGTCAAACGGACGATGAAAATCTTCTTGCCGTATGCAAAGAATTTGAATCCTATTTTATTGAGCAGATGTTTAAGGAAATGAGGAAGACGGTACCGAAATCAGAAAGCTCTTCATCTGCCGATAATAATATGACGGATTATTATGAAGACATGCTTTATCAAAATTATGCGAAGGCTTCTTCCGAAAACGATAGTCTGGGACTGGCACAATCCTTATATGAACAGATGAAAAGAAACTATAACTTATAAATAACGGATCATTATACTTGGAGGATGCTTTGACACCCTCCAATTTTTTAATTCATGACCAACGATAGCAGCGAGGGCGATTGATTTGGAAGTAGTAAACGGATATGTAAATACGATTGTATTTCGTAACAAAGAAAATGGATATACGGTATTAGAGCTTGTCAGTGATGGTGAAGAAATCGTCTGTACCGGAAGCTTTCATTATATTGAAGAAGGGGAGCTTTTAGAGCTCCACGGTACCTATGTGGAACATCCGCTATACGGGAAGCAGCTGAAAACAGAATATTATGAAATAAAAACCCCTGAGGACAGGGTTTCTATTGAAAGATATTTGGGATCCGGTGCCATTAAGGGAATCGGCCAGGCTTTAGCTGCCCGTATTGTAAAGAAATTCGGTGTTGATACCTTCCGGATCTTGGAGGAAGAACCGGAAAGACTTTCGGAGATTAAAGGAATCAGCGAAAGAAAGGCGAGAGATATCTCTCTTCAGGCAGAAGAGAAAAGAGATTTACGAAAGGCAATGCTGTATTTACAAAAATACGGTATCGGCATTTCACTGGCAGTTAAAATTTATGATAAATACGGTAGCCGGATTTATGGAATCATGAAAGAAAACCCGTATCAGCTGGCAGAGGATATCACCGGCATCGGCTTTAAAATTGCCGATGAGATTGCAGGAAATATCGGAATTCAAAAGGATTCCGAGTTTCGGATCAGAAGCGGAATCCTGTATATCTTAATGCAGTCCTCCTACGAAGGGCATGTGTATCTTCCGGAGGAGCAGATAATAGCAGCCACATCGGAGCTTTTGCTGGTGGCTAAAGAGCAGATTGCTGCCCAGCTTGGGAATCTGGCAATGGATAAAAAGGTTATCATTAAGGAAAAAAACGGAATAAGGCAGATTTATCTGGCTCATTTCTATTACATGGAATTAAATTGTGCGAGAATGCTGAACGAATTAAACAGTATTTCTTTCTCCTCCCGGGAGGATATCCATAACATGATATCCGGAATCGAATCGGCAATCCATGTTCATTTTGATAACATCCAAAAACAGGCTATTATAGAAGCCTCCGAAAACGGGGTGCTGGTAATCACAGGCGGACCCGGAACCGGAAAAACGACTACGATAAATGCTATTATCCAATATTTCCAAAGAGAAGGGCTGGATTTTTGCCTGGCCGCTCCTACGGGAAGGGCTGCAAAGCGAATGGCGGAAACCACGGGCTTCGAAGCGCAGACCATTCACCGTATGCTGGAATTAACGGGATCCTATGGAGAGGATAATAAAAACATGGCTTCCTTTGAGCGGAATGAGCAAAATCCTCTGGAAGTGGATGTCATTATTATTGATGAGATGTCCATGGTGGATATTACTTTATTTTATTCGCTGCTTCGTGCAGTCACCACGGGTACACGGTTAATTCTGGTCGGTGATGTAAATCAATTACCGTCGGTAGGGGCGGGGAGCGTATTAAAGGACATTATTGATTCGAATA
>CAMJWQ010000187.1 GCA_946409475.1 uncultured Lachnospiraceae bacterium | reverse complement strand
CTTCCCTAAACTCGTCATAAACACGGTAACTTTGTGACTGATCAATCCATAGCTTTAAATGGACTTTTTTTTGCGGTGGTCTTACCAGTAATTTTATTTCCTTTCCTGAAAGCGACCGAGAGAAGTATTCGCTGGTTATCCTCGTATTTTTTATTCTTGTTATTTTAAATGTTCTTATTTCCTGTCTCAATCTGCAAAAAGCCAGCAAATACCACGCATTTTCTTTGAAGCATAACTTTAATGGTTCAACAGTCCGTGTATTTATTTCTCCATAACTTCCATGATAGTCAAAGATTAATACTTTCTTTTCCAGTATGGACTCTTTTACTGCAATAAATGCATCTCTCTGAACATTGCTCCAGTCGGAAAAATCAAGTTCAATCCATTCCGCATTTATATCTCCAAATAGAACACTTAGCTTTGAGAGAATTTGACGTGCATCCGGATAATTTATAATTTGCAGACTTTGCAATGAAGCAATAATCTCACGCTGTTCTTTTTCTGACAAAAAGGATTTATTCAAAACAAATCTTTCGGGCAGGTTAATACCGCCTCCTTTACCTTTAGCGGTACATATCGGAATTCCTGCTTGACATAAAGCTTCAATATCTCTGCAAATTGTCCGCCGTGATACTTCAAAATGGGCGGCCAGTTGAGAGGCTGTTATAGTTTTTTTATTCAACAATATATATACAATTTCAAAAAGGCGACTGATTTGCATTTATTTCACCCCTTGAATATTATATCATATTAATGTGACAATTTCATATCGCATTTCTTTCTAAAGCTCTACTCTATTCCAAAATAGTGGTGCGGGGTTATCTCAATACGTTTGAAAGCTACACGATTATATGGGTAGAAACTACCCCTTTACCAAATGGCAAGCAGAACGAGAGTTTATTGTGAGGTTGTGAGGTCATGTTTTCATTTCAAATGCTCCAAAATATACATTCCATCTGCTGACAGCCCATCTTATTTTAAAATGTTCGATAGTTGATTCCTTATGCACACTGCCCATTACAACCGGCAATTATTCACCGTCCTGGGAAAGGGTATCACATCCCTGATATTCGTCATACCCGTCACGTACATGACACATCTTTCAAATCCGAGGCCGTAGCCGGAATGTCTGGCGGAGCCGTATTTTCTCAGGTCCAGATAAAAGTCATAATCCTCTTCCTTCAGATTAAGCTCCTTCATACGGGCAGTGAGCCTTTCCAGATTATCCTCTCTCTGGCTTCCGCCGATAATTTCTCCGATACCCGGTACCAGCAGGTCCATGGCTGCTACGGTTTTATTATCCTCATTCATTTTCATATAGAAGGCTTTGATTTCCTTCGGGTAATCCGTTACAAAGAGCGGCTTTTTGAAAACCTCCTCCGTCAGATACCTTTCATGCTCGGTCTGCAGGTCACAGCCCCAGGATGCCTTGTAATCAAATTTATCATTATTTTTTTCCAATATCCCAATAGCTTCCGTATAGGTAACATGTCCGAATTCCGAATTTACCACACCGTTCAATCTGTCCAATAATCCCTTATCAATAAACTGATTGAAAAATTCCATCTCCAAAGGTGCATGATCCATTACATATTTGATAATGTATTTTATCATATCCTCAGCCAGCCTCATATTATCCTGAAGGTCTGCAAAGGCAAATTCCGGTTCTATCATCCAGAATTCCGCCGCATGTCTGGTGGTATTGGAATTTTCAGCACGGAAGGTAGGCCCGAAGGTATAGATATTGCGGAATGCCATGGCATAGGTTTCTCCGTTCAACTGACCGCTTACCGTTAGATTGGCAGGCTTTCCGAAAAAATCTCCGGTATAGTCCACCTTATTTTCTTCATTCACAGGTACATTCTGCAGGTCTAACGTTGTGACCTGAAACATTTCACCGGCGCCTTCCGCATCACTTCCCGTAATAATGGGTGTATGCACATAGACAAAGTCTCTTTCCTGAAAAAATGTATGAATGGCATAAGCAAGAAGGGAGCGAACGCGAAATACCGCCTGAAAGGTATTGGTCCTGGGTCTTAAATGGGTAATTGTTCTTAAATATTCCAGACTATGCCTTTTCTTCTGCAGCGGATAATCCATGGTGGAATGTCCTTCCACCTCCACACCGGCTGCCTGTATTTCAAAAGGCTGCCTGGCATCCGGGGTCGCTACCAATACACCCTGTACAATAACGGCAGAGCCAACGTTCAGTTTACTGATATCTTTAAAATTCGGCAGGTCATCATTGTAGACAATCTGTAACGTTTCAAAATAGGTTCCGTCACTGATTACAATAAAGCCAAAGGTCTTCGAATCCCGGACACTTCTTACCCATCCGCCGACCTTTATTTCCCTGTTCAAATAATCTTCCCTGTTTTTATATAAATCCCTTACATATACAAAATCCATAGACCAGCACCTCAAAATCTTTTTTTACTCTTATTATAATCATCTTTTTCCATACTATCACTTTTCTATCTTTTTACAAGTGATATCACCGGTAAAACCATTAGACTTTAACGCTTTACAGTAACAAGGTATTTCCTGTAAATCAAGAAATATTCACTTCACCTGCCAGATTTTCATTAAAATACGCCGCTATCCTGCTCTTATCCTCCGTTTGCCCTAAAACCCACATTAATTTTGTGATTGCGGCTTCCGAGGTCATGTCCCTGGCTTCAAAAGCTCCATATCGAAGAGCCTTATGCCCTGCCTCATAGACGGAATAGTCGCTTTCTTCATAAAGGCACTGACTTCCTACCACTACCGTCATTCCTTCCTGAATCACGTCCTTTACCGCATATGCAATGCTTCTGCCCTCAGAGGGTATGCCGCCCATTCCAAATCCTTCAATATAAATACCCTTGCAGCCCATTTGTTTTAAATGATAGACAATATCAGGCGATATTCCCGGAGTCAGCTTAAGTAAAAACACCTGTTCACACAGTTTATCTGAAAATGAAAACTCTTTATTGGGCTTCCAAACCGCATGATAGTTAATATCCAGGCCTTTCGCATTAATCGTTGCAATATTGGGATAATTGATACTTTCAAAAGCATCGAAGCCTACGGTTCTGATTTTGGAGGCTCTGGTTGCCAGCATGATTTTCCGGTTGAAGGCTATGTAGATTCCGGGGATCTGTGAACAAGCCATATGAACGGCTGCCCTGCAATTTTCTACAGCATCGGCTATAGGGTTTTGTATGGATAGCTGACTGCCTGTAAATACAATGGGAATCGGTACATTTTGCAGCATAAAGGAGACAGCTGATGCCGTATATGACATCGTATCCGTTCCATGAATGATAACAATACCGTTAAATTTACTGATTTCCTGACTGATCAATCGAGCCAGGCTGCTCCATATTTCCGGCGTAATATTAGAGCTGTCCTTACAGCATAATTCCTTAAAGGTAATCGTACAGTTTTTTATGACACCTTTAATAGCATCTATAAATTCATTTCCTGAAAGACTGGGAATCAATCCGTTCTTACCTCTTGTAGAAGCCAGAGTTCCCCCGGTTGTGATAAATAAGATTTCCCTGTTTTGTTTGTCCATTTTTTCATCCTTGGATTTTATTCACATTTTCCGTTCATTCTTTATTAGCTCGTATGTAAAGAGAAAAGCTACCTACTCCTTATTTGTTGAATATTACATTAGCTTTAAAGTACATTTCCTTTGTCCTTTTGCATTCCATCTATGTTATGCATCACGACATCGTTCTTTAATTAACGGTACTTTTTTATTATATTTTTATCTCTTCCCATTTGGGAATAGAGGAAGTGGCACCTTTTCTGGATACGGCAATGGAGGAGGCTTTTGCTGCTATCCTTAAAGCCTCTTCCACCGGCTTCTCATTTATAATAGAGGAAATGAAGAACCCGGTAAAGGTATCTCCTGCCGCTGTCGTATCCACAGCCTTTACTTTAAAAATGCCCTGTTTTAATGTTTTATTTTCTTCCCGATATAGAACCCCAGCTTCCCCCAGGGTCAAAACCACCTTTGCATTTGGGTATTGTCTGCTCATGACATCCAAAATTTCATTGGGTTCTTCCTTACCGGTTATCTCTTTTCCCTCAATTTCATTCATTAAAAAATAAGTGATTTTTTTCAGATCACATTCTTTTAAGGCTTCATCCAGAGGAGAGGGATTTAAAACGATAATCATGCCTTTTTCATAAGCTTTCTCAATGATATAGGGCAATTCATTTACTTCATTTTGCAGTACCAAATAATCCCCCTCAGCAAAGCTGCCGATAACACTGTCAATGTATTCCTTTGTCAGCAATCTGTTGGTTCCTCCATATAACAAAATGCTGTTTTGGGCATTTTTATCTATTTGAATAATAGTGTGTCCGCTTTTGCCTTCCACACATTTGATAAAAGCAGTATTTACCCCGTTTTCTTTGCATACGGAAAGAAATAAATCACCGTCTTCACCAATCATACCGCCATGATAAACAGGCACCCCCGCTCTGGCAAGTGCTATAGACTGATTTAAGCCCTTTCCGCCGCAAAAGGTTTCCATTCCGTAAGAGCTTTCCGTTTCCCCCGGTCTTACCATATGATCAACACTATATACGTAATCATAATTTAATGATCCCAAATTTAATACCTTCATTTTCCTGCCTCCAATTTTTTATGGTTATTTTTCTATTTTAATTGTTTCTTTATTAAAACCTCTGTTAATTCCTCTACAGTTGCTACGATACAATCCGCCCCTGCATTCTTCAGCTCTTCATATCCCCCATAACCAAAGGCCACTCCCACACACGGCAAGCCTATCCTATGTGCTCCGAAAACATCATGTTCCCTGTCCCCCACCATAATAACTCTTTTAAACTCCGGTTCAGTCTGTTTTCCCAGTTGTCTTAAAGCTTCCTCTATTACTTCTGCTTTTTGTGAACGGACACCGCTTAATTCGCTTCCCATAATGACAGTAAAGTAATGCTCAATATGAAAATATTCCAGAATACGTTTACAAAAAACCGTTGGTTTTGAGGAAGCCAGGCCTATCGTTATACCCTCTGCTTTGATTTTATTCAGCATCCCGTCAATGCCTTCATAGATTTCATTTTCGTAAAGTCCTGTTGACTGAAATCTTTCCCTGTATTTTTCGAGGGCATATATGGCCTGTTCTTCCGATAATCCGGCATATTTTATAAATTGTTCTTTTAAGGGAGGGCCGATAAACGGCTCCAATTTGTCCAAATCCTCTTCTATGATTCCCAATGCCTTTAATGCATATTGGACACAGGTAGTGATACCAATCTTAGGGTCTGTCAAGGTACCGTCCAAATCAAATAATATTGTGTCAAACATATTTTTTTCACCTCTTCTGATTTTATGAATTATAGCATAAATCAGCAAATATAAGCAACGTTTTGTTCAGGATATGTGTTCAGGATATGTGTTCAGGATATGTGTTCGCGGTATGTAACCAGAAAAGGTGTAAAACAGCGCAAAAAGGTTTTGGACACATATAAAGACCGTTTATACGAAATCGACAGAGCTGTTACGTAAAATACAAACTCAATCCAAAAGCAGTTGACTTTTTTACCTTTTGCCAGTATAGTGTATATGAACTGAATAGCATTTATTTTGCTAGGGGAGCCTTTGGCTGAGATAGTTTTGGAAACTGACCCTCATTACTTGAACCGGTTAATACCGGCGTAAGGAAGCACCAAAGTTGTCTCCTCCTGTCTAATATTTTATTTAAGGAGGTCTTTTTATGTCTTTTTTTGTTACTTATTCACCTGAGGATTATGAGTATTTATTAACACCGGCAGGCTATATTGCTCTTATTGTATTAATGCTCATCGTTTTATCGGCAGTATTTTTCTTAAGCAGATCCACCAGGAAACAAATGAAAACCAGGCAGCTGGTTATTTCAGCCCTTGCCATGGCTCTTGCAATGGTAACCTCTTACATTAAGTTTGCTTCCCTGCCCTTTGGCGGCTCCATTACCCTGTTCAGTATGTTTTTTATCTGCTTTATCGGGTATCTGTACGGATTAAAGGCCGGACTGCTTACGGGTATTGCCTATGGAATCTTACAGCTTATCATAGAGCCCTATATTTATTCTCCGGTACAAATGCTCATGGACTATCCCTTAGCCTTTGGAGCACTGGGACTCAGCGGAATTTTTACGGCAAAGAAAAACGGACTTATTATGGGATGTATCCTCGGTATGTTGGGCCGTTACCTCTTTCATGTCATATCCGGTTACATATTCTTCGGTTCCTATGCTCCGGAGGGAATGAATCCCATGGTTTATACCTTAGGCTATAATGCCACCTATATACTCCCGGAACTGGCAGCAACTATCGTATTATTATGTGTCCCCGCCATCCGCAAAGGATTGGCGCAGGTAAAAATAATGGCTAACGAATAAGCAGAAATGAGTGTGTAAACTGACCGTGAGTGCTTGCACTATAAGGGCAATTTGCACACTCCTTTCTATAGGGCGGACGCCTGACATGAATACCTAATCAATTCTTATTTCCTTACCAAGGGAAAAGGAATATATGATTTTTTCCGCAACCCTTTTTCCGGTTATCTGTTCCAAAGCCCTGGCATAATAATTGAGCTGTTCCCTGTAACGCTTCCGCAATTCCTCTTCATGGGATACCCGGTCCGTCTTATAATCCACCACGATATAAGTATTGTTTTCTTCAAAGTAAGCATCAATTATTCCCTGAATCAATACCATTTCCTTTTCATCATAGGACTCTGCCAGTTCATTGGCTCCTATTCCCAGGACAAAAGGCTGTTCTCTTTTCAGAACATGATTTTCAGCCGCTTTTGCCATACGTCCGGCAACCGCCGTTTCAAAAAAGGCAGCGAAACCCTTATTGTCTACCTGACTCACCATATCTTCGGTAATTGTTCTATTCTTTAGCAGCTGCCGCAATTGCCGGTCAAT
>CAMJWQ010000186.1 GCA_946409475.1 uncultured Lachnospiraceae bacterium | reverse complement strand
TAAAATTATTTAATATATTCTGATTAAAATATTTGATATTATTTTTGCCGGATGCCTTAACCTCGAACATCATAACCTGCGCATTTTTTATCAAATCCAATGCCGTACTGCCTGCTTCCGGATAATCGGCGATTCCTATACTGACGGTAATGTGTACCTCCAGTCCGTTGCTCAGTTGAAGCGGCTCCCTTAATCTGTCTCTGATCCTGCTATAAATAATATCTAAGCATCTGTTGCCGAAGGGATTCTTTACCGCCATACAGAATTCATCGTTATTAATTCTCCCTACAAGGATATTTTCGTTTTCAAATCC
The DNA here is from genome assembly GCA_946409475.1 of uncultured Lachnospiraceae bacterium. GTDB lineage: Bacteria > Bacillota > Clostridia > Lachnospirales > Lachnospiraceae > CAMJWQ01. The sequence continues at coordinate 6,624 of CAMJWQ010000186.1, read as the reverse complement.
CAGCATGATTCTGCCGAAGCACTGTACCACCTCATCTCCCAATAAAATGCCAAGGCCGTCATTGATTTTCTTAAAATCATCGATATCCATATATAATATACTGAATACATCCTGCTTAGGGTTAGCATCCGCAAGCATATCGGATAATTTTTTCACAAAATAATTTCGGTTCAACAGCCCCGTTAAGGAATCATAGTATGCCAGGTACTTTAATTCTTCATTTCTGTTTTTTTCATTGGTAATATCCTGAAAGCATATGATAAATGATTTTTTATCATCGTAATTATAAGATATCCTGGCCCGAATCCAGGTTGTTTTATCCAGCAAGCGAAACTCCAAATTTGAACAGCCGTTATTTTGGGGATTTTGAATTGCCTGTATAAAGAGTTCTCTGTCTTCTTTGTATATGGAATTTAAAAATAGGGTAATATTGCTTATGTTATTATTTCTCAGATGAAATAAAGTGCCGCAAGAATTGGACATTACAAATGAAGCGTTATTGTCATTATAATATAAATAGGCATCATTGGAGATTTCTGATATTGCTTTATAAATCTTCTCGCTGTCAGTTAATTTCTTATTAACAGCTTTTAAAAGGTCTATCTGATAATGCAATTCATCCATATCATAACTCCTTTTTTGTATATGATTGAATATTATAACAAATTTAACAACATATTACAATTTATTATAAAAAAATGCAAAAAAGCTATTATCTTACGTATAATTATATATCTTTTTACAATTTTAGCAAGTGTTTTAATATTTCATAAAATTACTACAATACAACAGGAAAAGGAACAGCAAATTATCTGCTGTTCCTTTTACCGGTAAATAACCGGCCGTTATGCCCTAAGAATTTTATTTCTTTGCAATATAGCCCTTTGCTTTTAATAGCTCGGCACAGAGAACGGCTCCGCCTGCAGCTCCTCTCACCGTATTATGGGATAAGCCTATAAATTTATAATCATATACAAAATCTTCCCGTATTCTTCCGACAGATATACCCATACCCTTTTCAAAATCAACATCCAAAGTTACCTGAGGTCTGTTATCTTCTTCTAAATACTGTATAAATTGTTTCGGTGCACTGGGGAGATCAAGCTCCTGGGGAAGTCCCCTGAAAGTAACCAGACGGTCAATTAATTCTTCTTTTGCCGGTTTTTTATCAAATTTTACAAATACCGCTGCCGTATGACCGTTCAATACGGGAACACGAATACATTGGGTGGTAATAACAGGGCCTGCGGCCTTTTCAATCCCCTTATCCGTAACGGTTCCCCATAATTTTAAGGGCTCCTGTTCACTTTTTTCTTCTTCTCCGCCAATATAAGGAATAATATTTTCTACCATTTCAGGCCAATCCTTAAAGGTCTTTCCCGAACCGGAAATTGCCTGATAGGTAGTCGCCACCACTTCCTTCGGTCCGAATTCCCTCCATGCGGTAAGAACCGGCGCATAGCTTTGAATGGAACAATTAGGCTTTACGGCAATAAATCCTTTTTTCGTTCCTAAACGTTTCTTTTGCATCTCTATCACGTCAAAATGTTCCGGGTTAATTTCAGGTATTACCATGGGAACATCCGGAGTCCATCTATGGGCACTGTTGTTGGAAACAACAGGAGTTTCCGTCTTCGCATAAGCTTCTTCGATTGCTTTTATTTCATCCTTAGTCATATCAACGGCACTGAAAACAAAATCCACCTTTCCCGCCACTTCTTCTACTTCATTTACATTACATACAATCAGCTTCTTTACGGCTTCCGGCATAGGTGTTGTCATTTTCCACCGGTTTCCCACAGCTTCCTCATAGGTTTTTCCTGCCGATCTGGGACTGGCAGCAATGGTTGTTACTTCAAACCACGGATGATTTTCTAACAGTGCAATAAAACGTTGGCCTACCATACCGGTACCTCCAAGGATACCTGCTTTTAATTTTTCACTCATATTGATTCTCCTCGTTTTCCATAATAAGGTACAGATAAGCTTTTAGAATAAGAACAAATCCCCTTGAATGTCTTTCCTATGCGTACATCTGTCTTTCCTTAACATATACTACTCTATTTATTACGAAAATGCAAGGATTTTTTTAAATAATCCTCCTGTATGTTTATGACCGTTTCCATGGCTTCCATTCCGGGAGCTCCGGTTGTCAATCTTTTGTTTACACAGGCATCCATGGAAATGGCTTCATAAATATCTTCCTCAAAGGCCGGACTGATTGCTTTGTATTCCGCAAGGCTCAAATCCTCCAATGCCGTTTTCTTTTCGATGCAATATAATACGAGCCGTCCTATAATTCCGTGGGCATCACGAAACGGTACGCCTTTATTTACCAAATAATCAGCCGCATCGGTAGCATTGGTAAAGCCTTTTTGCGCACTGGTACGCATGGCCTCTTTATTGAATTTTAAGGTGGAAAGCATGCCCGTGAAAAGAAGAATACATCCCTTTACCGTATCAATAGCATCAAAGGTCAGCTCCTTATCCTCCTGCATATCCTTGTTATAGGCCAGGGGCAAGCCTTTCATAGTCGTTAAGATTGCTATTAATGCCCCATAGACCCTTCCGGTTTTACCCCGTACCAGCTCTGCGATATCCGGGTTTTTCTTTTGAGGCATAATACTGCTTCCCGTACTGTAGGCATCGTCGATATCAATAAACTGATATTCATTGGAATTCCAAATAATCATTTCCTCCGAAAACCGGCTTAAATGCATCATGATGGTCGAGAAAGCACTTAATAATTCTATGATATAATCCCTGTCCGATACGGAATCCATACTGTTAAGGGTAGGTCCGTAAAAATCCAGCAAGGCTGCCGTATATTCTCTGTCCAGGGGATAGGTGGTGCCTGCTAACGCACCGGAGCCGAGGGGACAGTAATTCATACGGTCATAGATATCCCACAGCCGTGAGCGGTCTCTTTTAAGCATTTCAAAATAAGCCCCCATATGGTGGGCTAACGTAACGGGCTGTGCCTTCTGCAGATGGGTAAAGCCCGGCATGACGGTAGCCTTGTGCTCCCTCATAATGGCAAGAATCACCTCCAGCAAATCCTTCAAAAGACCGTCTGTTTCCTTTATCTGCTCTCTTACATAAAGCTTCATGTCCAGGGCCACCTGGTCATTACGGCTTCTTCCCGTATGCAGCTTTTTGCCGATATCCTTCGTTCTTTCGATGAGGTTTGCTTCCACAAAGCTGTGAATGTCCTCGTATTCATCCGTTATCACTAATTTCCCGGATTCCACATCCTCTAAGATTTCATTCAGCGCCTTGATGATCGTGTCTTTTTCTTCCCCTGTCAGTATTCCCTCTTTGGCAAGCATGGTGACATGGGCAATACTCCCTCTTATATCTTCTTTGTAAAATTTCTGATCAAACCCTATGGATGCATTGAAATTATATACCAGCCGGTCCGTTTCCTTTGTAAAACGTCCTCCCCATAATTGTGCCATAATCTTCCTTCTTTCCTTTTTCTATCGTTTTTTAATGATCCCGTTTAAATTTGTTTCTTTTTGTTTCCATGAATAGATACAGCCGCAATAATCCTGCCGGTACAGATTCCACTTCTTTGATAATTCTATGGAACGTACATATCCGTTTTTCTTTTTAAAATCAGAAGGCAGAAAGGACACCTCATATTCCTCTTCTATTTCCTTACCGATTTCATTAATTTTTTTTGCATTTTTTAAGGGACTGATGGTTAAGGTGGTGCAAAAATAATCAAAGCCTTCTTTTTTTGCTGTTTCAGCCGCTTCCCGTAATCGCAGACGAAAGCATTGACCGCACCTTTCTCCGCCCTCCGGCTCCTGCTCTAATCCTTTGGCGGCTTCATAAAACCTTTCCTTTTCATAGCCGCCCTCCATAAAATCCACTTTATTTTTACAATAGGGATTCAGCTCATCTATCAGTCTTTTTTGTTCCTTAACTCTATCCGTATATTCCTGCTCCGGATAAATATTGGGATTATAATAATATACGGTAATTTTAAAATATGCGGAAAGATATTCCAAAACGTAGCTGCTGCAGGGAGCACAACAGCTATGCAGCAATAATGTGGGTATCCTGTTCCTATTTTGGTTCCCTGCTATGATCGACTCCATATCCTTTTGAAAATTACCGTTCATTTTATTCCTTTTCCCATCTTTCCTTTTTTGGCCGTCTCAAGGCACTATGTCTATTTTATTATGTTCTTCACATCTTTGCAAGAAAATCATCGTTCCGCCTGTTTCTTTATATTTTGCCCTTAAGATATGGTTTTTTGATTTTCCATGGATTTTTCCAGCATTAATAGGATTCGGTTCATTTGGTTTACTTCACTGGCTCCCGGATCATAATCTACCGTAACAATATTTGTCTGCGGATATTTATCTTTCAATTTTTTAACCATGCCTTTGCCTGTTATGTGGTTGGGAAGACAGGCAAAGGGCTGCATACAGATAATATTATGGGCGCCTTCCTTTATTAATTCCACCATTTCCGCCGTCAGCATCCAGCCCTCTCCCGTTTGATTGCATAAAGAAAGCATGGACTTTACACTGTCGGCCATTTCGTGTATGGTAGCGGGGGGCTTAAACTTTATACTTTGCATACAGGCCCTCCGCATATCGTTCCGATAATCTTCTATATATTTTATCATAAAATTACCCAGTGTCTTATACGTGTGATTTCCCTCTAAATACCGGAAACCCGGTATTCTGCCATAAGCACAGTAAAGGAAAAATTCCGTTAATCCCGGCACTACTATTTCTGCCCCTGCTTCCTCTATAAACTCAGCCATATGATTATTAGCTGCCGGATGATATTTCACCAGTATTTCGCCAACCAGTCCTACACGGGGCTTTTTCTGATTGTTTACCTCTATAAGTTCAAACTCCGTTACGATTTTCTTCAGATTTTCACGAAAAATACTACGATTTGCATTTTTTATATTTTTCTTGCATACCGTCATCCACTTGTCCAATAAACGGTTGGCAGTTCCCGGTACACTCTCGTAGGGGCGTACCTGATATAAGACTTTCATAAGAAGATCCCCGTAAATCAATGCCATCAGTGCTTTCTTCACTAACATGGGGGTCAGCTTAAATCCCGGGTTCTTCTCAAGTCCAATCACATTCAATGAAATGACAGGGATATTTTCAAATCCTGTTTCCTTTAAAGCTCTTTTTAAGAGTCCCAGATAATTACTGGCCCTGCAGGCGCCTCCCGTCTGGGATATCATAATTGCTACGTGCTCTCTGTCATATTTGCCTGATTTTAATGCTCTTATGATCTGTCCGATAATAATTATAGAGGGATAACAGGAATCGTTATTTACATATTTTAACCCTTCTTCTATATCCTCCTTTTCCACCTTGGCAAGAACCTCAAAATGATATCCTTCCGTTTTTGCTGCTTCTTCTATTAATTCAAAATGAATAGGTGCCATTTGCGGAGCAAGTATCGTATGGTGATGACGCATTTCCTTTGTAAAAACAGGCCTGTTTCCTGATTCCGGTACTATGCTTCTTCTTTGGGCACTTTCCGGATTTCCTGCCTCCATTGCCGCTTTCAGTGACCGCAGCCGTATTTTTACCGCACCCAGATTGTGTACCTCATCAATTTTTAAAACGGTATGGATTTTACCCTTTTTATTTAAAATCTCCTGGGCCTGTTCTATGGCGATGGAATCCGGTCCGCATCCAAAGGAATTCAGCTGAACCAATTCCAAATTATCCTGCCGTGAAACAAAATCAGCCGCCTCGTACAGCCTTGAATGATACATCCATTGATCCATTACTCTTAAAGGCCTTTCTACATCACCCAAATGAGAGACGGAATCCTCCGTAAGAACGGCAAGTCCCAGGGATGTCAGTATCTGGGGTATCCCATGGTTGATTTCCGGATCAAGATGATAGGGCCTTCCGGATAAGACAATACCCTTTTTCCCTGTCTTTCTCAGCCATGCAACAGTTTCCTTTCCTTTCGTTCCAATATCCTTTTTAAACCTCAAATCTTCCCTCCATGCCGCTTCCACGGCATATTCCACTTCCTTAAAGACAACGCCGAATTCCTTAAATTCCTCAAAAAGCCTCTGTATCAAACGTTTTTTATTATTATATGGCAGAAAGGGATTATGAAATATAATTCCTTTCTCATTGAGCACGTCCATGTTGGCTTTTATTACCTCCGAATATGAAATCACAATGGGACAATTGTAACAGTTACTGACCCCTTTAAATTCTGTTTTTTCCTTTGGGATACAGGGATAAAAGATATGTTTTACATTCTGTTCAATCAAAGCTGCCATATGGCCATGGACCAGTTTAGCGGGATAGCAGGCCGTATCGGAGGATATGGTATCCATACCCATTTCGTAAATTTTCCTGTCTGATACCGGTGACAGCTCCACCCTGAATCCCAATGCGGTGAAAAAGGTAAACCAAAAGGGGTAATTTTCATACATATTCAACACTCTGGGAATTCCGACAGTACCTCTCTTCGCCTTCTCTAGGGGTAACGGCCGGTAGTGAAAAAGCCTGTTAAATTTGTATTCATAAAGATTGGGGATTTCCTCCGGTTTTTCAATTCCCGCACCTCTCTCGCAGCGGTTTCCCGTAATAAATTTTTTCCCGTCTTGAA
>CAMJWQ010000185.1 GCA_946409475.1 uncultured Lachnospiraceae bacterium | reverse complement strand
AAATTCCAAAGGAAAAACCGGTGTCTGAGGAAAAGCCGGTAAGGGCCGGTTTCCTTCCTACCTCCAAAAGGCTGATTCCACAGCTTTTATCTAAAGAATCTGAGAAGCCTGGACGGATAGGTTACCTCGTTAAACCCCCGTTTATCATAAAAAACTCCATATATCCTTGTACATTTTCCCATGATAAGATACAATTATCTTGTTAAGGGAGAGGGTGTAAATTTGAAGCAATATGTGATGTCCTTAGATCAGGGTACTACCAGTTCAAGGTGTATTATTTTTGACAGGCAGGGGAATATCTGCAGTAAGGCACAAAAAGAATTTAAGCAATATTATCCGAAGCCGGGATGGGTGGAGCATAACCCCATGGAAATCTGGTCGTCCCAGTTAAGTGTTGCATGGGAGGCAATGAGTGAATTAGGGGTTACTCATGCGGATATAGCAGCTATCGGCATTACGAATCAAAGAGAAACGACGGTAATCTGGAATAAACATACGGGCCATCCGGTATATCCTGCTATCGTGTGGCAGTGCAGAAGAACTGCGGATATGATAGAGGAATTGAAAAACAGTCCCTTCAGCCAAGTTATTCATAAAAAGACAGGTTTAATTCCGGATGCCTACTTTTCTGCCACAAAAATAAAGTGGATTTTAGAGCATGTGGAGGGGGCAGGGGAATCTGCCCAAAAAGGGGATTTGCTTTTTGGAACAATTGATACCTGGCTGATCTGGAACCTGACAAAAGGAAAGGTATTCGTTACGGATTACACTAATGCATCCAGGACCATGCTCTTTGATATACACAATTTAACCTGGGATAAGGAATTATTGGATTATTTTACTATTCCTGCCGCCATGCTGCCTGAGGTGAGACCCTCCTCCTGTATTTACGGAGTTACGGAGGAATCCGTAATGGGAGGTGAGATCAGCATAACAGGTATTGCGGGAGATCAGCAGGCTGCTTTATTCGGCCAATGCTGTTTTGAACAGGGAGAGGTAAAAAACACCTATGGAACAGGCTGCTTTCTGCTTATGAATACGGGAAAGGAAGCCGTAATTTCGGAAAGCGGTTTATTAACAACCATAGCAATCGGTTTTGATGAAAAAGTAGAATATGCCTTGGAAGGCAGTATTTTTGTCGCCGGAGCTGCCATTCAATGGCTTAGGGATGAAATGCGTATGATTAAGAATGCATCCCAGTCAGAGGATTATGCCAGGGCCGTATCGGATAGTAATGATATCTATATGGTACCGGCATTTACCGGTCTGGGAGCACCATACTGGAATCCTTATGCAAGAGGAATGATTGTAGGATTGACAAGAGGTGTCAAAAAGGAGCATTTTATCAGAGCGGCTTTGGAATCCTTGGCTTATCAGACCTATGATGTCTTGGAAGCAATGGAAAAGGATTCAAACATCCGGTTAAAGGCCTTAAAAGTTGATGGAGGAGCCAGTGCCAATGACTTCTTAATGCAATTTCAGGCTGATATCTTAAATACTCAGGTTTTAAGACCTTTAAGCATAGAAACCACCGCCCTTGGGGCGGCGTATTTAGCCGGCCTTTGCGTCGGCTATTGGAAAGACAAAGAGGATATTAAAAAAAACTGGGCATTGTCAAGGACTTTTACCGGCTCCATGGAAGACATGGACAGGGTGAATAAAATAAAGGGATGGAAAAGGGCCGTTAAGGCCTCTATAGCATGGGCTGAAGACGAATAAGCGGGCAGGATCATAATGGGAAAAATATTTTATATAATGGGAAAGAGTTCTTCCGGAAAAGATACCGTTTATAATCGATTGCTTTCCGAGAAGGAGCTGTGTTTAAAGAGAATCGTATTGTATACAACAAGGCCGATACGTGCCATGGAAACAAACGGTAAGGAATATTTTTTTGTGACGGAAAGGGAGCTTTTTCGGTTGCAGGAAGAGAAAAAAGTAATGGAATGCAGAACCTATCATACTATTTGCGGTGACTGGCATTATTTTACCGTAAAGGATAACCAAATAGATTTAAAGACAAGTAGCTATATTACAATAGGAACCATAGCATCTTATCTAAAAATGAAAGAGTTTTACAAAGAAGAACAATTGGTTCCTATTTATATTGATGTCGATGACGGAGTGCGGCTAGAAAGAGCATTAATCAGAGAAAAAAATCAGGAGAAACCTCAGTATGCGGAGGTTTGCAGAAGATTTCTGGCCGACAGTGAGGATTTTATGGAAGAAAAATTAAAAAGTGCCGGAATTTATAGAAGATTTTTGAATGAAGATTTGGAAATCTGTATAAAAGAAATAAACATATATATTAGGGAAAAATTAGAAAGAGACGATAATAACTATATATAAAGCGCCGGATATGATATAATAGGAACACTTAGTGAGAATTATACCTGACCACTTAATGAGGTGTTTTCGGATTGCAAATTCCTGAAGCTATAGTCCGGCTTAAAATCACGTTGGTGAACCGTTATACTACAGAAGAGAGGAATATTTATGGATATCAAAATAAACAATACTCAACCGGTGCAGCAAACGGAAAATGTAAAACCGGCTACTTCAACGGACTCGAATTTTAAATTTACGTTAATCAGCCACATAGAAGAAACGGAGCTAAAAGAAAAATTAGCAGGATTAATGGAGGATATTACCGAGCAGGGGGAGCGTATCGGAAAGCATATGGATATCAAAGATTTGAAAAAATACCGTTCCCTGGTAAAGGATTTTTTAAATGAGGTGGTGAGCCGTTCCCATGAATTTTCGAGAGAAAATTTTCTTGATAAAAGAGGAAGGCACCGGGTATACGGAATTGTAAAGCTGGTGGATAAAAATCTGGATGATTTAGCGCAGGAACTAATGAAGGAAGAAAAAGATCATATCTCCATACTGAACAAGGTGGGAGAAATCCGGGGATTGCTTCTGGACATATCTACCTGATAAGAATACACGGGAAAGGCTGGAATGAAAATGACAGGATTTCATGAAATTATCGGTCAGGAACATATTAAAGATCATTTGATTAATTCCATCCGAAACAATAAAATATCACATGCCTATATCATCAGCGGAGAAACGGGAAGCGGAAAAAAAATGCTTGCCAATATCTTTTCCATGTCCCTGCAATGTGAAAATGAGAAGGGTGAAAAGCCTTGCGGCAGCTGCACTTCCTGCAGGCAGGCCATGACAAGGAATCAGCCGGACATTATTCGAATTTTTCATGACAAACCAAATACCATATCCGTTGACGATATCAGGATGCAGTTAAATAATACGATACAAATTAAACCATATAGAAGCAGGTATAAAATATACATTATAGAAGAGGCCGAAAAACTAAGTATTCAGGCACAGAATGCCTTGTTAAAAACCTTAGAGGAACCACCGGGTTATACGGTAATACTGTTATTAACCAATAATGAAGATATCCTTTTGCCAACCATAAGATCGAGATGCATCATGTTGAAGATGAAGATGGTGGAGGATGACTTAATAAAAAATCTATTAATGGAAAAATATCAGATTCCTGATTATGCGGCATCTTTAAGTGCGGCATTTGCCAGGGGTAACGTGGGTAAGGCAATAACACTTTCTGTCTCTGCAGATTTTTATAAAATAAAAGACCATGTCATCCATCTTTTAAAATATATAAAGGAGATGGATGTTTATGAAATGATACAGGGAGTGAAATCCGCCAGGGATTTTAAGGTTTCTATAGCAGATTATCTGGATCTGATTTTGGTCTGGTATAGGGATGTGCTGCTATTTAAGGCGACTAGTGATGTCAATACCATAATTTTTAAGGATGAAGTAAATGACATTATGAGATTGGCCGAAGTCAGTTCATATGAAGGAATAAAACAAATCCAGGAAGCACTGGAGAAGGCTAAAATCCGATTACATGCCAATGTTAATTTTGATTTAACCATGGAATTACTGTTTCTTACAATAAAGGAGAATTAAAATGATTAAGGTTATAGGTGTGCGATTCCGTAAGGCAGGAAAGATCTACTTTTTTGATCCCATGAATTTTGCCATTAAAGCAGGGAATCATGTAATTGTAGAAACGGCCAGAGGAATAGAGTATGGTTCCGTTGTATTAGAGCCGAGAGAAATTGAGGAAGAGCAGGTGATACAGCCGCTGAAGCCGGTAATCAGGCTCGCAACCTCTGAGGATGATAGAACAGAAGTGAAAAATAAAGAAAAAGAAAAAGAAGCCTTTCAAATCTGTTTGGATAAAATAAAGAAGCATAACCTGGAAATGAAACTCATTGATGTGGAATATACCTTTGATAATAATAAAGTATTATTCTATTTCACTGCCGACGGACGAATTGATTTTAGGGAATTGGTGAAGGACCTTGCAGCCGTGTTTAAAACCCGCATCGAGCTAAGACAGATAGGAGTCAGAGATGAAACAAAAATATTAGGTGGTATCGGCATTTGCGGCAGACCCTTATGCTGTAATTCCTATTTATCTGAGTTTGTGCCCGTATCCATTAAAATGGCAAAGGAGCAGAATCTGTCTTTAAATCCCACTAAGATATCAGGGGTCTGCGGCCGCTTGATGTGCTGTTTAAAAAATGAGGAAGAAACCTATGAACAATTGAACAGAAGGCTTCCTTTTATAGGAGATTCGGTAACTACCGATGACGGTTTAAGGGGAGAGGTTTCCGGTGTCAGTGTATTAAGACAATTGGTTAAGGTCATTGTCACAATTAACGATGAGAAAGAAATACGTGAATATAAGGTAGAACAGCTGAGGTTTAAGCCAAGGCATAAAAAAGAAAAGATAAATATAGCGGATGAGGAGTTAAAGAAGCTGGAGATACTGGAAATGAAGGAAGGAAAGTCAAAGCTGGATGATAATTAATATAAAGGAAAATGAACGCCTGGATGAGCTTCATAGGAATGGTTATCAGATTATCCAGAATCCGGATAAATTTTGTTTTGGCATGGACGCTGTTCTATTATCCGGTTTTGCAGAGGTAAGAAGGGGTGAAAAAGCAATTGACCTGGGAACAGGTACCGGAATCATACCTATTTTACTGGAAGCAAAAACGGAGGGAGAGCATTTTGTCGGCCTGGAAATACAGGAAGACAGCGCCGATATGGCGGCAAGAAGCGTTAAACTAAATGGACTTCAGGATAAAATAAATATCATAATAGGAGATATCAAAGAAGCAAGCGCAATATTTCAGGCTGCTTCTTTTGATGTTGTTACAGCCAATCCTCCTTATATGACGAATAATCATGGTTTGGTAAATCCGAAAAGGGAGCTTGCCATTGCAAGACATGAAATTTTATGTACCCTGGAAGAGCTTGTTCGTGAAACCGGAAAAATCCTTAAACCGGGAGGCAGGTTTTATTTGGTCCACAGACCCTTTCGGCTGGTAGAAATTATAAGCATGCTTACAAAATATAAACTGGAACCGAAACGCATGAAGCTGGTTTATCCCTACATTGATAAAACCCCTAATATGGTGTTAATAGAGGCTTTAAAAGGGGGAAGATCCCGGTTGAAGGTAGAAAAGCCATTGATCGTTTATAAGGAAAAAGGTGTTTATACGGAAGAGATTTATGATATTTATGGATATTAAAGAAATAGCAAAGGGAGACGGTTATGAGCGGTAAATTATACTTGTGTGCCACGCCGATCGGTAACTTGGAGGATATTACATTACGTGTACTCCATACCTTAAAGGAAGTGGATCTGATAGCTGCTGAAGATACCAGAAACAGTATTAAATTATTAAATCATTTTGAAATTAAGACACCAATGACCAGTTATCATGAATATAATAAAATAGAAAAAGGCTTATATTTAATTAACCTATTGCTGGAAGGTAAAAATATTGCACTTATTTCAGATGCAGGAACTCCCGGTATTTCAGACCCTGGTGAAGAGCTGGTCAGGATGTGTTACGAGAGAAGGATTCCGGTTACCTCCCTTCCCGGTCCCTGTGCGTTAGTGACAGCATTAACCTTATCCGGGCTGTCTGCGAAAAGATTTTGTTTTGAAGGATTTTTACCGGCAGATAAAAAAGAAAAGCAATTTATACTGGAGGAAATAAAAAAAGAAACAAGGACCGTTGTTTTATATGAAGCACCTCATCATTTAGTACAAACATTGGAGCTGTTGTCAGAGACCTTAGGCAGCCGTAAAATCTGTATTTTAAAAGAATTATCCAAAAGATATGAAACAGTGTTTTTATCAACTGTTGAAGAAGCATTGGTGCATTATGGAGAAAATCCGCCTAAGGGAGAATATGTCCTGGTGCTGGAGGGCCTTGACAGGGAATTAGTGAAACAGGAGGAACGGGATAAATGGTCAGAATTAACGCTTCAGGAACACATGGAATATTATTTCGAAAAAAACTTAGATAAAAAGGCAGCTATGAAATGTGTCGCAAAAGACAGAGGCTTATCGAAAAGAGACGTCTATCGGCAATTGCTGGAAGATTAGGCTGAAAAAACAAGTTTTTCGCCCTAAAACTGTGATTTCACCCTTGCAGGCAAGTGAAATCAAGGTACGGTTAAGCATAAAATACCCCTATAAGAAAATTAATATGGAATTAACATATTAATTATTTCTATTTAAAAAATCACAGCTATAGTAATGATAGCTGTGATTTTTTATTATTCGTTGACTGTAAGGCCTGCTAATTTAGCCAGTTCTTTTATGGTTTCTTTTGATACTTTCTTTCCCCGATAATCAACAAGATCATCCATACTGCCTGTGAAAATGTCGCTTGGGCAATATTTTTGCAGAATGATTCTATCTTCTTCAACAAAAATTTGAAGAGGATCTTTTTCTTTTAAAGATAAATTTTTCCTTAATTCCATAGGGAGAGTTATTCTGCCTAATTCATCAAGTTTCCTTACCACACCTGTATCTTTCATTTAGTTCCTCCAAATATATTTAGTATACGTTTTTTATTATAG
>CAMJWQ010000184.1 GCA_946409475.1 uncultured Lachnospiraceae bacterium | reverse complement strand
TTTTTCTTGTTTTTCTTGTTTTTCTTGTTTTTCTTGTTTTTTATCTTTATTTTTATTTTTATGGATAGGCTTCTTTAAATATGCACTCAGTGATTTCGTAACCAGCTTGAAATGCGGATATGCACTTAAATAACGATTTTGCAGAAAATTTGTTTTATTTTTAATGGCATTATATTTTTTAATAAAGCCTTCGAATTTTTCACCGATTTCTTTTCTTAAATCAAATAAGCCTCTATGCTCCAGGTTCTCATATATGGCTTGTTTACGTTCTTCCCAGATATCATCAAAAGAATTACGAAGTGCTTCCATCTTCTCCTTCAGGCCTTCTCCTGATTCATAAATCCTGGTGGACATAATGTATTTTGTAATTTCCACTTTCACGGCATCCAGCCTTTGCAATTTGCTTGACAGCTGTAACGACGTAAAAACGGCAACGGCAAAATCAATGATAAAAAGAACCGTGATAATCAATAATATCCTTTTCCCCGCCGCAATGGGTATGATGCTGATGAGATTACCTACAATAGGATGCAAAACCGTAAACAGTATAACGGAAAAAAAGCCCCAGGCCAAAGAACTTTCCAAACAAATTCTGCCTTTTATATTACATTTTTTATAGCTGTAATCCCACCATTTTGTTTTAAAGATGATTTCCATTGCCAGGGAAGTACCATATTCAAGTATGGTAGTGACAAGCATACCTCCCAAAAACAGGCAGAACAGATTTTCTCTGAAATTCCATAAAAGCAATAATACAAAAACTGCCCCGCATCCGTAAATGGTACACAAGGGTCCTGTTATAAAACCTCTGTTCACAAATTTTTTTCGTTTTATTGATACATATGTAGTTTCAAATAACCAGCCAATAAAACTATAGGCATAAAACCAAAATATAATATCATAACCGGTTAATTTACCTGCCATATTCTCTAACATAAAATTTACCCCTCTAAAATTTATTCCTATTTTCATTACCTTATGCCAATTCTGCCAAACCGAAAAATATATATGAATATTTAACCACATTTCCATCATAAGGCAACTTCATAGCGAAAAATGATAAAAAATTTATAACAAGACAAAATATTCCGGCAAACTGTTGATTAAGTTACTTTTGTTGTATAAACTTATTATAACTGATATCTTATATTTATTATATATGAAAAATTTACAAGGGGATTTTACCATGCAAATAATTAAAAATAAATTGAATATAAATTTCTATGAACAATTTTCCTATCTTGCCTGTCTGCCTGAGGATATTATTAATTTCAAAAAAACAAAACCCGCGGATATTCTTTTGTTTGATATTGAAACTACGGGAATCGATTATCGCTTTACCCATATTTATCTGATCGGTGCTGTCTGTTTCCATGATAACACCGGTACCAGTATACAATGGTTTGCCGAGTCACCGGAGGAAGAACTTTCTATCCTAAAAGGATTTTTGTCCTTTTGTTCCTCTTACTCATACCTCCTTCATTATAACGGCAATAGGTTCGATATTCCTTATCTGGCTAAAAAATGTCATTATTATCAGTTAACGGAAACCCTGCAAAAGAAAACCAGTATTGATTTGTTTTTCTATCTGCGGCCCCATAAGCATCTGTTAAAGCTGCCAAACCTAAAACAAAAGACCCTGGAATCCTTTTTATCCGTTAATCGAAAAGATATGTTTGACGGTAAAGATCTAATCTCCGTATATCAGGCATATTGTGCCGATTTTGATTCCGTAAAACGGGACATTTTACTCTTACATAATTATGAAGATATAACAGGACTGATGCATATCCTTCCCCTTCTTACTCTCTGCCATTTAAAATACGAAAACCTCATGGTTAATGACATCACTGAAAATTCTTATCACACAGTAGACCATTTACCGAAGAAGGAATTACTTGTTACTCTCACTTCTGATTGTCATTTACCCTTTACCATTACCCTTTCCAATGATTTATATTATATGATTCGCAGTAATAATACCATAAAGCTGCGTATTATCATATTGGAAAAAGAATTAAAGCACTTTTTTCAGCAATATAAGGATTATTATTATCTTCCTATGGAGGATATGGCAATTCATAAAAGCGTCGCCGTTTATGCGGACAAAAGCAATAGAAGGAAAGCAAACGCCTCCAATTGCTATGTCAAAAAGAAAGGAAGCTTTCTTCCCCAACCCGCCAATGGTAACCCGGCAGATTATAGGCTTTCTTATAAGGATAAACAAACCTATTTTGTCTATGATGGAAAGTTTATCCATAATAAAGCTCAATTTACCGAATATGTAAAATCTATTCTCCGCGAATTATACGGTAAATCTTAGTTATACCGGCTTTTTTATTTCGGTTTTTCATAGAAAAATGCACTATGTCTTTGAAAGTTAAATTCCCGGTACTGCACGATTTGTTCCGTGCTTCCGATAAATAAGATACCGTTGTTGATTAAGGCTTTATTAAATTTATGATAAATATCATTCTTGGCTTCTTCGGTAAAATAAATAAGTACATTTCTGCATACAATCAAATGACAGTTATCCGGATAGGAATCTTTTAATAAATCATGCTTCTTAAAGGTCACCTGTTTTTTTATTTCGTCAGAAATACGAAAATTATTACCATCCTTGATAAAAAATTTCTTTTTATACTGTTCGGGAACAGAAAGAATACTCTTTTCCGTAAAAATACCGGCCTGTGCCTTTTCCAATACCTGACCGTCAATATCCGTGGCTATAATATTAATTTGATTGATGGGAATTTGAGAAGATAATGCCATTACCAGAGAATAGGGTTCGTCTCCCGTTGAACAGGCCGCACTCCATATTTTTAACTTAGAACCGAAGGTTTTTATTAGACTTGGAAAAATTTCATTTTCTAAAACATGCCATTGCTCAATATTTCTAAAAAATTCAGATACATTTATAGTTAAATAATTAACAAATTCTTGGTATATCTTATTATCTCTTTTTAATAGACTTATAAAATCCGAATAGGTTTGCATATTATGCTTTCCAATTAAGGTATCAATTCTTCTTTTCATTTGCTTTTCTTTGTAGGCATTCAAATCAATTGTCGTTAATTCTTTTACCTGCTTTTTAAATATCTCATAGCTATTATCCATGATAAATGATAACTCTCCTCACTTGAATTTTAGTTTTAGTATAACAGGCTCCTAAAATTAGGAGCCTGTTTTATTGTGCAAAGCAAGAGCGAATCATAATTACGTATAACTATTACAGAAACCTTATTCATTTATGGTTTCTTCATTTTCAACTTCAACCTGTTCATCCTGATTTTTTTCTTCATCCGTCAGCAGTGCTTTTACGCTTAAACTGATTTTTTTCTCTTCCTTATTAAAATCTACCACTTTTGCAGTTATTTCCTGGGATATTTTAAGCACGTCAGAAGGTTTTTCCACATGTTCTCTGGCAATTTGAGAAACATGCAGTAAGGCATCTATCCCCGGCATCAATTCAATAAACGCTCCAAAGTCAGTCATCCTGGCCACTTTTCCGGTTACTATATTCCCTACCGCAAATTTTGTATCTGCCTCCAGCCATGGATTTGTTTCCGGGAATTTAAGACTCAAGGCAATTTTGTCTTCATTTATTTCTTTAATGAGAACTTTTATATGCTCTCCTGTTTTAAAGATCTTTTTGGGATTTTCCACTCTTCCCCATGACATTTCAGATATATGCAATAAACCGTCAATACCGCCCAGATCGATAAAAACTCCAAAATCCGTTATGTTTTTTACAATACCTTCCTTTATATCACCTTCGGAAGTTTTTTCTAAGAAATCCTTTTTCAATGCCTCTTTTTTAGCGACTAATAATTGTTTACGATCTCCTATGATTCTCCTTCTTCTGGGATTAAAATCGGTAATCACAAACTCAATGGTCTCTCCCAGATACTTATCCAGATTTTTTTCATATAAATCGGATACCAGACTTGCAGGTACAAAAATCTTGGCATCATTAAGAAGAACACTTAAGCCCCCGTCCAATACCTTATTTACCTTAGCTTCCAATACCGTTTTGTTTTTATATGCTTCCTCTAACAGCTTTAAGCCTTTATCAGCCGCCAGCCTTTTATATGTTAATAGAACCTGTCCGTCTCCGTCATTTACTTTTAATATCCTGGTTTCCAGCTTATCGCCGACTTTTATTTCTTCTTCAAGATTTATGCTGCTGTCATTGGAGTATTCATTCTTCGTTACTATACCGTCTGATTTATATCCAATATTTAAAATAATCTCATCCTCTTTAACAGCAATTACAATACCTTCAACAACTTCTCCTACATGTATGGTTTTAAATGACTCTTCTAACATTTGTTCAAAACTTATCTCTGACACTTTTTTGAACCTCCTCGATTATATTATTGGGGGTAGAAGCCCCTGCGGTAATACCTACGCTGTTTATGGATTCGAGCAAGTCCAAATCCAATCCCTCACTGGTTTGTATATAGTAAGTATTTTCACATTCTCTTTTACAAATTTCATATAATTTCTGCGTATTTGAGCTATGTGTGCCTCCAATAACAATCATAGCCTCCACATCCTTCGCTATCTCCATAGCCTCAGTCTGTCGCTCTTCTGTAGCATTACAAATTGTATTTAAAACACTTATATCATAACCCCTTTTAGAAATAATTTCAACTAAATCTTTAAATTTATTGTAGTTAAATGTCGTTTGAGAAACAATACTTACCTTCCTTTTCCTGTCCATGTTAAGATTCATTGCTTCCTCTTTTGTTTCAATAACGGCGACACTTCCGCTGCACCACCCTTTAATACCTGCCACTTCCGGATGCTTTTCATTGCCGATTATCAGGATCTGGGAGCCCCCCTTGCTTTCCTTTTCCACTATCTTATGGATTTTTCTGACAAAGGGACAGGTGGCATCTACAAATGTCAATTGATTTTCCTTTATAATATCATATATGTGCTTAGATACCCCATGAGAACGTATAATAACACAGCCCCTTTTTAATTGCCTTAATTCTTCCTCCGACTGTAATACCTTTACGCCCTTTTGTTCAAAATCCCTGACCACTTCATCATTATGAATAATGGGGCCAAACGTATATATTTCATCCCGGTTCTTTTCTATTTCTTTATATACGGTATCAACCGCTCTTTTTACCCCGAAACAAAAACCTGCACTTTTTGCTAATTTAACTTCCATTTACCTGTATTCAGCTCCCTTTTAAGTCCTGGCTAATCGAATAATTTCTTCCACGACTTCATCAATTGTCATATAAGATGTATTGATTAATACCGCATCCTCCGCCTGGATTAAAGGCGCAAATTCCCGGTTCCTATCCCGTTCGTCCCGTTCCTTTAAGTCCTTTTCGATTTCCTCCGGATTGCATTTTAGACCCTTATTAAGGATTTCCTCATATCTTCTTTGTACCCTGACTTTTATATCGGCAGTTAAGAATATTTTTAAATCCGCATTTGGCAATACATAGCTGCCGATATCCCGGCCATCCATGATTACATTCTCCTGAGCGGCTGTTTTTCTCTGTAATTCCACTAACTTCAGGCGTATATCCCTGTTAACGGAGCTTTTGGAAGCCATATTGCCTACTTCCTCAGTTCTTATGAAGGTATTCACATTTTCACCGTTTAAATATATCTGTTGTACTCCGTCCTCATAAGCTATCCTGATATCTGCTTTCTCACATGCCTTCTTTATATCTTTTTCATTGTTTTCGTAAATATTATTTCTTATTAAATACAGTGCCATGGCTCTATACATAGCACCCGTATCCATATATAAAAAATCAAGCTTTTTTGCCGCTTTTTTCGCAATCGTACTTTTTCCTGCTCCGGCAGGCCCGTCAATGGCAATTGTAAAACTCATAAATTCCTCCCTTAAAGCTATATCTATGTTAAGCTTCCGTGATATGCATTCCGGCCGCATAAGCGGTAGACCAGGCTATCTGCAGATTAAAGCCGCCTGTGAGTGCATCCAGATCCAAAACCTCTCCGATAAAATAAAGTCCTTTTATTTTTTTTGATTCCATTGTAGAAGGATTGATTTCTTTTACACTGACTCCGCCCTTCGTTATAACGGCCTCGTTAAAATCTCTTAAGCTTTGAATGGTAAAAGTTAAATTTTTTATTAATTGTATTAATTCCTGTCTTTCCTCTTTCGTTATTTCATTTACCTTTTTATCGGAAGCTATGGGTGATAACGTCAGTATAACAGGAATGAGTTTTTGTGGAAGTAAGCCCGATAAAATATTTTTAAACTGCTTATTCATTCCTTTTTCAAAATCCCTAAGAAGCCTTATATCCAATTGTTCATATGTTAATGCCGGTTTTAGATCAATTTCTATCTGTAAACGCCTTTTTAACACTTTTTCATTTAAATAGCTGCTTGCACTTAATATTAACGGACCACTGACCCCGTAATGGGTAAATAACATTTCCCCAAAAGCGGTATAAATCATTTTTTTACTTTGATCATATATGGTCACTTTTACGTTTTTTAATGATAAGCCCTGCAATTTAGCTGCGATTTTTTCTTCAATCTGTATCGGTACCAATGCAGGAGAAAGCTTTGTAACCGAATGTCCGGCCTGCTGTGCAAATCGGAATCCATCACCTGTTGAACCGGTTGCGGGATAAGACATTCCTCCCGTTGCTATGATTACTGCATCTCCATAATCATGCTTGCCGTCTTCTGTTTTCACTCCCACTATCTTTTCTTCTTTTATGATGATATCATTAATTTTCTTACGCAGTATTATTTCAACCTTTAATCTTTTCAATTCATTTGTAAGAGCTGAAATTACATCTGAGGAATGATCTGTTACGGGAAATACCCGATTACCTCTTTCAATTTTTAATTTACAGCCCAGATTTTCCAAAAATTCCATCATATCGTAATTAGTAAATTGATGAAAAGAACTATATAAGAATTTTGGATTACTGATTACATTAGAAAATACTTCATCCATAGAAGAGGCATTGGTAACATTACATCTTCCTTTACCGGTTATAAAT
>CAMJWQ010000183.1 GCA_946409475.1 uncultured Lachnospiraceae bacterium | reverse complement strand
AAACTAACCCACTACCGCAAAATTTTATACCACATATTTTATGCGTGTGCTCATCCAAATAAATTATGTCAATGCAAGACTTCCAGAACGCCTTTTTATTTTCAAAATTAAGGCTATCATATAAATCCCACTTGCCGGAAAAAGTGCTTAAAATAGGCTCTAGCGTGTTGCTATATTTACATTCCAATATGGTTCTACTTATAATATGATTATCTGCCCTAAAATTCTGAAGGTAAATTTCCCGCTTTTTATCATGAGCGGTAGAAGCTCTATATCCCGAACAAATACACTCTTTTCATTAATTTACTAATTTGAATAATAATGGATGGTATAAGAGCCAATAAATAAATCATGCGATCTGGTTTCCATCAATGCATATAAACTATACGGATTCTTTGAAAGTCCAATATGGAAAATAGATTGCTCACTTCTGCAATTGAAACCATGAAATAATCTCGCCATTGTTAATGCAGCAAAGGCCATGATACTTGCTACCGCTTCATTCCCATTTTGGCAGCCAATATAAAAAGCTGTCATCGTACTTACTGCGATCAACCCTCCCTGAAGGATTAGCAATAATAGGAATTGCTTGGTTTCTGAGAGAGTAAATTATCCTCCGGAGGTTCCATACCGATTGCAATAGCCATTAACAAAATCATCGCTACAGCGTCCTCTGAGACTTCCGTCCAATACCGGAACTTTTATAACTCTGATTTTAATGACCGGCCATTATGCTTCATAACATAATTTCCCGCCAATAAAGGTCTTCTCCACCCTGACATTACCTATATCCATAGGGCTTACGCTGAAAATGTCCTCAGTAAGTACTATAAAGTCCGCCAGCCTTCCCTTTTCCAGAGTGCCCTTTTGCTTCTCTTCAAAAGCAAGATATGCCGCATCCCTTGTGTACAGGGACACTGCTTCCGCCACACTGAGCTTTTCATCGGGATGCCATCCCCCCTCAGGATATCCGGCCTCATCACACCTGTTTACGGCACAATGTATGCCCCATATCGGATCAAAGCTTTCTACCGGACTGTCAGAGCCTCCTCCCACATGAATTCCCATATCCCGCATGGTCTTCCACCGGTATGAATGCCGGCATCTTTCCCCAAATGCCTTCTCTGCGACCCTCCAGTCCGTTACGGTAAACGGCGGCTGGATATCAGCCGCTATAGAAGACGTATGCATTCTGCCCAGCAATGCATCGTCAGCAATCTGGCAATGTACAATTCTGTTGCGTAACTCCCTGCTTACCAAGGTTCCTGCATTCTCAAAGGCTTCTACGCATTGTGCTGCCGCCAAATCACCTATAGCATGAATGGCAACCTGTAAACCAGCCCTGTTGGCTGTCAATACCATATCATTTAATTCTGTCTGCTCCTTATAAACGGCAATTCCTTTTTCCCCGGGCATATCCGAATATTCCTCAAGCATGGCTGCTGAGTGGGCCCCCAAAGATCCGTCAGCAAAGATTTTAATATTTCCTGTTTTTATAAAATCAGAGCCTTCTCCGGTTTTGAGTCCTTTTTTTATCAGCCTTTTTATACTTTTAAGGTCAGGGACCGCTATTTCCTCAAAGATTCTGACCGTCATACGGTCTTCCTGCTCCAACTCTTTACATGCTTCATAGAATATGTCAAAATCCTCTTCATTGACATCATTCGAGTGAACGGAGGTAATTCCCAATGAATTTATATAAACAGATGTCTCCCGTATCAGACTCTTCATATATGCGGTACTTTTATTTTTCAGCCTTCCCTTAATGTTCGTCAATGCATTTTCCCATATGTGTCCGTTAAGCTCCCCATTTTCCCGCACTCCCAATTTACCGCCTTCAAAGTGAGAATTACAGGTAAGCCCCAGCTTTTCAATAGCATAGGTATTAACAGTCCCTACATGTCCGCAAACACGTTCTAAAATAACAGGGTGACCGGCAGATATGGCATCGGCTGCCTCCTTTTCAGGAAGCTTTACAGTATCGAAAAGATTTTGATTAAAGCCATAACCCATTACAGGCTCTCCTTCAGGAATATTGTGATATGCTATATAAGCTTTCCCAATTGCAATCAAATCTGCGGTGCTCCTTGCGGATGATAAATCCATTTTATTTCTCACCTCTCCTGTATTTATCAAATGGCAATGACTGTCAATAAAGCCCGGCATAACACATTTTCCCTTTAAATCCACTGTTACAGCAGAAGAAGATACCGAGCTCCTTACCTCAGGCTCACTTCCGATATCTAAGATTATTCCATTCCTTACATACATGGCCTCTGCTGTCTTTCCCGTCATGGTATGGATTCTGGCATTTACAAAAAAGTATTCCAAAAACACCTCTCCCGTCTTTATTTATGTAATAGCATACATTCGTATGCCTCCTTCCGGAGGGTCATTTCCCCGGATGTAATTTCCTATGAAACAACAAAACGCAAGGGTGGCAGTTTTTAAACCGCACCTTTGCGCTGATTCATTATAAACATATTCACTAAAATTCGTCAAGAAGTGAACAAATACCTCTTTACCCTATTTTCCCTACGGCTACTTCCGGTGCCGTCTCTTTTATTTTATTTAATAATGAGTCCACATCCTGTTCCAATCTGAATATGCATTGTTTTTCTTTATTGTCATCATAAACTACAACGAAATAGGGTATGGATGCCTTAATCGTTCCCTTTGCTATTGCAAGCCTTTTGAACACTCTTTTTACATTTGTAAGCGGAATATAATAGCATCGGCCAAAATAAAAGCTATTCAGGTAAATGGCCTTCTCTCCCATTCCGGCAGGACCATATTTGAAACAGTTCTTTTTGTCTGTTCTGATTTCTTCATAGGAAAGGCTGCTTTTTCCTAATTTTTTTGGTGGTATTATCATATCAAACCTCCCTGGCCCTTGAAGGCAGGAAATATTTCCACTTCTGCCATATAACGTTCAAAATGCAGACAGATACTTTTTTATGCCTTCTTTTGATTCCACAAGATCTTATACAAGAATAAGACAAAACAAATCAATGCTGCCGCAATTCCAATCGGATATGCCACTCGCGTTCCCAGGTTCAGGCATTCTTCCGCATAAAAGAAATAAGTAACAGAAACAGCCGTCATAAAAGTGGCCGGAATTGCAGTGATCCAATAAAATTTTTGATTTTTATACAAATACACGGATGCCGCCCATAATGCCATCATAGCTAACGTTTGATTCGACCAGCTGAAATATCTCCAAATGACCATATAATCTAACTGACTGATGATTGCGCCGGTCAACAGCAATGGTACGCATATAATCAAACGGTTCCGATAACTTTTCTGGCCGATTTTAAACCAATCGGAAATGACCAGTCTTGCTGAACGAAATGAAGTATCCCCGGATGTAATGGGACAGGCAATAACTCCTATCATGGCAAGTGCAATACCAAAGCCTCCCATTGTTTTGGAGCAGACATCATATACGGTAGCTGCCTGACCCGAACCGTTAAGCATATCGGCAAGTCCTGTCATTAATCCGCCCGTCTTTTCATAAACGGCCGCACCTGCCGCTGCCCAAATTAATGCAATAACACCTTCTGCCACCATGGCACCATAGAAGACCAGCCTGCCTTGCTTCTCGCTCTTACAGCACCGGGCCATAAGCGGTGACTGTGTTGCATGAAAGCCGGAGATGGCACCGCAGGCAACGGTAATAAACATAACCGGCCATATAGGTGTTTTAGAGGGATGCAGGCTGTGTAATGTGATTTCCGGTATGGTGAAACCATGAGTTGCCAATCCGACGGCAACACCAACTGCCATAAATATGAGACAAAAACCAAATAAAGGATAAATCTTGCCAATGATTTTATCAATGGGAACAAAGGTTGCTATGAAATAGTATATCAGTATGACAGCAAGCCAGAAGTATGTATTGACTAATATTCCGCTGCCGCCGTTATTGCCTATCAACATCGCAATTAAGGAAGCAGGTCCCACGGCAAATACCGTTCCGACCATTACTAACAGGACAACACTAAATAACCGCATAACCTGTTTCATAAAATTTCCAAGATAGATACCTGTGATTTCCGAAATAGATGCTCCATCATGTCTCATGCTGATAAAACCTGATGAGAAATCATGCACCCCGCCTGCCAAAATTGTTCCGAAGGTAATCCAAAGAAAAACCGCGGTTCCCCACTGGGCACCTGCAAGGGCTCCATAAATGGGACCGAGTCCTGCAATATTCAGTAATTGTACCAAAAATAATTTCCAGGCAGGCATAACAACATAATCAACACCGTCATTGATCCTTACTGCCGGTGTCTCTCTGTCATCAGGGCCATAAATCTTCTCCACAATCTTACCGTAAACAAAATATCCGCCAATCAGTATTGCTAAACATACAAAAAACGATATCATAATTGCCTCCTTTTTGCTGATGCATTTTACACAATCGAGCAAAATTGTATATATCTTATAATCAGACTTTATAAATATTTTATATTATTGTCTATATTAATCAATATATATGGCACAAACTGCTAAAAACCGTGTATAAACCGCTTAAATATTGGTATCAAAGCAAAAGGATTATAGGCTTTTTTAATTTTATATTTCAAAATATTCCCGAACCTCCCGGTATTGATGCCTTCCAATTGGAATTATCGTATCATTCATATGATTGAGATGGATGGCATATCCATTATTGTAACTTGGAATCAGTTCTTTGATAAATTTCAGATTCACAAGAAAGCTTTTATGGACCCGAAAGAAATGAAAGGCTTTTAATTTCTCATCATAATAATTTAGTGTCTGATTCTGGTAAAATTCGTGTTCTAATGTATAAATTTTACATCCTCTGTTATAAGATTGCATGTATATGATAGATTGAATATCAATCACTTTAATGCATTCCCCTAAAACAAATATCATTTTTTCTTTGTTTGCCGGGTTATTTGCTAAAGTTTTATCGGTATTGTTCGTTAAACTCATAGAAGCTTCTATTCTTTGGATACATTTCTCAATTCTTTCCACTGAATACGGCTTTAATAAGTAATCAACGGCCCCAAGCTCAAAGGCTTCAACCGCATATTCTTTGTGGGCGGTGGCAAACACAATTAGAATATCCGGCTGCTTTTCAAGAATTAATGAGGCAAGGGTGGTTCCATTCATATCTCCAAGGTGAATATCCACAAATACCACATCAAGTCTCTCCTTCTGCAATAGTTCCAGCATCTTCTGGCAAGAATTAGCCTCAAAAAAAGTGACACCGGTCCTTTTTAGCTTTAATAAATACATTAATTCACTTCTTGCCGGTCTTTCATCATCTACAATTCCTATCTTCAATATAAGGACTCCTCCTCCCTTATTGGGGCAATCTCATTTTAACCAGTGTACTGCGGTTCTTATTTTCAATTTCCAGCTGTGCCCCTTCTCCATATATACTAATTAATCTTTCGTTGACATTCCAAATCCCGATCCCACTATATTTTTTACTTCTTGTTTTTAATGAAGCGATTACATTTTCCGGAAATCCCGGGCCATTATCCCAAACCTCAAGGCAAAGCTTTTTTTCTTCCATTCGATAGATATGTATTTGTATGATTCCCTGTTCCATAACGATTGCACCATGCTTCACCGCATTTTCCACAAGGGGCTGTAATATAAGATTCGGAATTATATCATGGTTACAAGCATCATCCACTTCGATAATAATTTGAAGCCTTTCCTCGAACCGGGCTTTTTCAAGCTCAAGATAGGCCTTGATATGCTGCAATTCTTCCCGGACAGTCACCATACTGGATACATCCTGAAGACAATTCCTGAAATAGGTAGTCAAATTAATAATAAGTTCCCTTGCCCTTTCCGGTTTTTCCCTGCAGAAGCAGGAAATGGTATTGAGTGCATTAAAGAGAAAATGTGGGTTTATCTGTGACTGCAGTGCCTGAAATTCTGCCTTTCTTAATAATTTTTTCTGTCTTTTAAACTGTGCCATTGCCAGCTGTGTTGAGATCAGATTAGAGATGCCGATAATAAAGCTAAGCTCAACCTGCGGATTGTATTCCCTCCTTCTGACCAGCATGATAATGCAGCCCCAAATATCCTCGGAAACAATTAATGGTGCCGTTATCGCAACATTTTTTTGGAGCAGATCATAAAACACATCCTCCCTGGCAGCTGCCAGCATATAGTCATCGCTGTTCTTATCCCATATTCGTGCCATTCGTTTGTCCATCGTCAGGCCTATGATATGCGGTAAATTTTCTTTCCATTCTCTCCCGTCAAATAGGGAGCTCTTTCCCAAATAGCTGTTTTTATTTACAATAGCCGCACCCTCACATTTATATTGATTCATAATAATATCAATAACCTTTTGGAAATTCTCACATCCCTTTAAGGTTTTTTCCAGATGAGGCAACGATTTCTCCACGATTTCAAATGCCAGCAGCATTTTTTGCGACAGCTGTTTATCCTGGAGCTTATATACATTTCGGAAAACACTGAAAAACAGCACCATTCCAAGTGCATTAAACAGAATCATCGGTACGGCTATCGTTTCCACAATCTCAAAGGCTTCGTTACGAGGATTTGACAATAACAGTACCATTCCCATATGCATCATTTCGCACAGTGCCGTCAAAATAAAAAGAAACAGGCTTTCATATCTTTTATTTCGGACTGTAAAATAACGCCATACCGCAATTCCAATTAAACTTTCCGTTAAAGTCGCAGCACAGCATGCCATTGTTGTTATACCATGGGCTTCCAAATAATACCTATGGGTTATTCCCAGGATTGCGGCAATGATTCCGGAAACAGGACCTCCCAGTAAGGAAGCACCTAAGGCTCCAATTACCCTGGAATTTAAGACGGCTGCATTGATCTGTATTCCGACATAATTGGAAAAAATACAGCAGCCTCCCATGATAATACCCAAAAGACTTTGTTCCGTAAAGGTCAGGTTTCCCTCGTGCAATATGATTTTTTGAAAAAAAGGAATGTTTACTAACAAAGTAGCAAGCATTACGAGCATACTGATATTTAAAATAATATTAATTAGGGTATTATTCATATCTCATTTACCTTCCTATGCAGGTGCAGTATATATATTAT
>CAMJWQ010000182.1 GCA_946409475.1 uncultured Lachnospiraceae bacterium | reverse complement strand
TTTTCTCTTTATCCCGGGCACCTATGCAGGCTTCAAAATCCAATAATTCCAACACCTTATGGTAAGCGCTTCCTCTTGCGGCCGGATTCTGCGTATCGGATTTTTCCTTCATGAATTCCGGCACGTAAGGTACTGCTGTTTCTTCTTTATAAAGCTTTTCTCCCTCTTCCTGTATATTTACTTTTTTCTTGAGCTGGGATACGGATATTTTCACAGGCAGGCTTTCACCCCCTATATAGGGATATTCATAGGAAAATCTTGTTTCCATCAGCTTAAGAAGCTCTTCATCATACACCCTGTTTACATCAAAATTCTTTACTATTTGTTTTTGCTCCAGACGGTTTACGGTTTTTGTTACTTCTTCCCCAATCAGATCCTGTTTTGTAATTATTTGCATGTCAAAGGTTTTGCCGCTCATTAATTCTTCCTGTCCCGGCCGGTTGACCAGGGCCGCCAGAATGAAATCCAGATAACAGCGTGCCTGCACCAGCTGCAGATAGGATAGCTTACCGTCCGCGCCTTCGGAGGGGCAGAACAGCTTTGCCATGGTTTTTTGTATTCCTTTTTTGGTTCCTGTAATGATCAGCTTTTCTTTTGCTCTTGTTAATGCCACATAAAGAATCCTGAGCTCTTCTCCCAAATTTTCATCATGCATCTGATTTTTTATCAGATTTTTCATTAAAGTGGGATATTTTACACGCTTATCCACATCCACATAATTGATGCCGATACCGTAAGAGGCATCTATAATAATATTTTCCCTTTCATCCATAGCATTGAACAGCTTTCCGCAGCCAGCAACAAAACAGACAGGAAATTCCAGGCCTTTGCTTTTATGGATACTCATAATACGGACCAGATTCTCATTTTCTCCGAGTGTCAATGCCTCTCCATAATCCACATTGTATTTTTTTAAGTATTCTATGTAGCGGATAAAATGAAAAAGCCCGTGATAGCTGGTTTCCTCAAAGGAAACAGCCTTTTCCAATAACATGGAAAGGTTGGCTTTCCGTTGTTCTCCTCCCGGCATGGCACTGACAAAATTCATAAATCCCGTTGCTTTTAAGATTTTATACAGCAGGTCATGTATGGGAGTATACATGACCATATTTCTGAAGGCATACAACATTTCCAAAAAAGACTCTGCCTTTCGTCTTAGCTTCTCATCCTCCCCCTCCTTAGCATACCGGACAAAAGCTTTATAAAATGAGGCTTTCTTATCGGCTGCCCTAATGGCCGCCAGCTCCCTGCCGTTAAATTTTCCTATGGGTGATTTTAAAACGGCAGCCAGAGGAATATCCTGAAGAGGATTATCCACTATCCTAAGGTAATCAAGAATAATCTGCACCTCATAGGCGGAAAAATAACCGGATTTCGAATCCGTATAGGCAGGAATTCCTTCCTCCGTCAATACCTTTAAAAAGATATCCGAGGTTGTCTTTAACGACCGCAGCAGTATGACAATATCCTTATATTCCGCCTTCCGTACGCCTTTACTTTCTTTATCAAATACCTGCATGGTATTCATAAGCTCATGAATACGTTTCGCAACGGCTTTTGCTTCCATTTCCGCCTTAGAATATTCCGTGCCCAAAATATCCTTCGTATCGGCTTCTTCCCCTTCCTCATCCTCTTCCTCTATGACGATAAGCTCATTGCTGCCATTTACTATTTCATTATTTTCCATATCCGGATAATCGGCTCCGTACTTAAGGGCCGCATCCTCATCATATTCCACATTTCCCAGTTCTTTTCTCATAATCCGGTGAAATATTTCATTTACACCTTCAATGACCTGTTTCCGGCTCCGGAAATTCCGGTCCAAAATCACTTTTTGATTCTTACTGTCCGAACCGGAATAGGCTTCATATTTATCCATAAACAACCTGGGATTAGCCAGACGAAACTTATAAATACTTTGTTTCATATCTCCCACCATAAAATAATTACCACGCCCAAAGCGTTCTTTCGTTAAGACATACAAAATCGTTTCCTGCACCATATTGATATCCTGGTACTCATCTATCATAATCTCTTCAAAATAATTGCTGTATTCATCGGCTACCCTGGAGGGCGTTTTTTCTCCGTTTTCATTACGGATCAGGATATTTAGGGCGAAATGCTCCAAATCACTGAAATCAACTATATTCTTTTCCGCCTTTTTTTCGGCAAAGGCTTTCATAAACTTAAGGGTAAGCTCCGCCAGCACGGATACAGGCTCTTCACAAGCCTCCATGTCTTTCAGTACCGCCTCCGGTTTTCGGTAAAAAAACTGCTTTTTAAGACTGTCAAGAGCATCCTTGACCTGCTTTCTCAAATTTTTTACCGCATCCTTTTTGCCGGCCGAAACCGCCGGATCCGATTTTCTTGATAAGGCTTTATAGCTGACAGAATTTACGGCACTATATAACTGTAAATAATCATCAGACAGCCGCATCAGATTTTTAATCATTCCCACATCCGAAAGGAGTGCCTCCTCATACATATAAGGCCCGTCATTTTCCCTGCATATTTCTATGGCTGATAAAAGGAAGACTTTACAGCTGTCTAAGCTATTCCTCACGGAACCCCGCAGTTTTTCCATCAGCTCCGTATCCATGAACGTATCCGCATCTTCTATGCTATATATCTGGGATATTTCCCTTAACCACTCCTCCGGGTAGGGATAACTGGAAGCACAGGTATACAGCCTTAGAATCCATTGCTCCATATTTTTATCTGTTTTTCCCGTACAATAGCTTTCAATAAATCGAAGAAAGGACTCCTCTCCCTTTTGATAGGCTTCTTCCAATACCTCTTCCAATACGTCGCTTTTTAGCAGTGTCATTTCCCCTTCGTCGCCTATACGGAAACCGGGATCCATATCGATTTCCTGAAAATTATTTCTTACGACGGTCTGGCAGAAGCTGTCGATAGTCGTAATACAGGCGTTATGAATTAAAGTAGCCTGTTTCTGCAGATGCAGATTATCCGGCTCCCTCATCAGTGCATTTTCTATGGCTCCGCCAATTCTTTCCCGCATTTCCGCCGCCGCCGCTTTCGTAAAGGTCACTACCAATATGCGGTCAATATCGACAGGAGAATCCCTATCCAGGATTCTTTCAATAATACGTTCCACCAGAACAGCCGTTTTGCCGGAGCCTGCCGCTGCCGCTACCAACAGGTTCCTGTCTCTTAAGGCAATTACTTTTTTTTGTTCCTTCGTCCAATTCACACTCATGTAATCTGCTTTCCTTTTCGTACAATATATTGAAATCAGCCGGAAATTAATCCTGCCGGTCGTTTCCATGCGGCGTATCGGATTTTTCACCATCCAGCTTTGACCAAATCTGCTCCCTGCCGCAGGACGGCAGTTTGCGTTTGTGAAACCCATCTATTCTTTCATCAAATCCGCAAATACCACGGTATTCACAATAGGTACATGCCTGCTCTTTTCCGTATTCATAAGGGTTGACTTCAATGTTTCCGCCAATAATCTCAAGGCCGATCTGTTTGATCTGCTCCTTTACATAATCCGATAATACCTGAAGCTGTCCGGTACTGGCGACAGAGGAATATTTACTGATTTCACCGTTTTTATCTAAGGCTACGGGAATAATTTTCGATTTTCCCCTTATTTGGTTATCCAGCTTTTTAATAATCTCTAAGTCACTGTTTACAATACCGTCCATGGAAAGCTCTTTTAAAAGTCTTTCCTTGATCTCTTCCTCCTCTTCCTCTTCCTTTCCCTCTATAACAGGATCCTCCATGTGATAATAGAACATACCCGCCGGAATCACTTCCTTATCCGGATTTTCTCTTTTTTCCATTTCCAGGGCTGCCATCATATAAACCATCAGCTGCAGCTGCAGATTATAATAGATACCTGCCATATCAAAGCTTTTATTACCGGATTTATAATCTATGATTTTCAGATAAAGCTTGTCCTCCTCCCCGCATACATCAATGCGGTCAATTCTGCCCTGCAATTTTAACTGTTCTTCCTCCGATAAGGTCATATTGACGGTTTCCAGGTCCGTAAGCATATGAAAGGCCACTTCATACCGGCTGGGTTTAAAATTGCCCTTTGCCAATTGTTCCTTTAACCCCCAGACGGTTCTTTTTAAAATCCTTTTCATACGGCGGATCAGGTATTCATTCCTGGCGGAGCTGTACAATACCGTATTTCCATAATCAATTACGGACTCCATTACCGCCTCCTCCATGATACCTTCCATTACTTCCTCCGTAGCGGTGAACCAGGTAAATTCACTGTTTTCCAATCTTTTAGAAAAAAGAGCTAAGGAATTATGAAAAACAGTCCCCATATCCGTTGGCTCAAACCGATAGGTCTGGCGCTCCTTTAACTGCAATCCGTATTTGATAAAATGACGGAAGGCACAGGCGGCATAGCATTCCAGCCTGGTTATGCTGTTTTCCAGAATATTTCCATATAATGCCCTTGCAGCCGCTTTCCCTATCCCTTTTTCGCTGTAGGTATAAAAGGCCGCATCCAAAATACCATTTATCGTATTCCGGTATTCCCGGCTCTTCAGATACCACTTAAAAAGCTCCTTCCATTCCTCTGTGGCGGCTTTCTTATTTTTGTATTCACCCAAGCCCTCCATGATATAGCGGAGTCCTGTCCTTGCAGATATGATTTTATCTTTATAGGTACACTCTTCCTCAAAATCCCTGATGCTCAGGAGGGGAAACATCTTCCTTACGGTTCCTATTAAATAGGAAGGCCGTATTCCTGTTCCCTGATTATCTGTCTTACTAAAGGATATATATAATTTTTCTTCCGGCTTTGTCAGCATCAGGTACAGATAAAATTTCTGAATATAGGCCTGTTCCCTTACCGTAGGTGACAGTACAAAATTTTTATCAGCCAAAAGCTCCCGGTCCATATCCGAAAGGATGCCTCCTGTTTGTATCCCTTTTGGAACAATTCCGTCATTGACTCCCATAAGGAATAAAACCTTGATGTCCTTTAAGCGGGTACGCTCCATATCCCCTACCAATACTCTGTCCTGGGTGGGAGGTATGATACCGACCCTTGCTTCTTCGAACCCGGCATCCAATATCCGGGCATATTCTCTGACTGTCAGTTCCTCATCGCCCAGCAATGCCACCATTTTATCTAAAATATCAATAATAATGGCGTAGATTCCCCCATACTCCTTTGCCTTTGCATACTCCTTCTTTTCTTCAAACTGTTTTTCCAGCTTAAGAAGCTGATTTTGGATATCCAGTGAAATCATGAATTCATATAGCTTCGTGGTTAATGTGATTACCTTGATTTTATTCTTTTTGACGGCCGACAGAACAGGCTTTAGCTGTTCCATAATCATTTGCCTGTCTTGTTCTATTTCCTCCACATCCTCCGGCTCCATCCCCCTTATACGGCGGATCCATTTTTTACTCCACCTGCTCCGCCCCTTCATACCCGTGGCGATGCAGTAATTTTCCAGCCGGTCGATGTTTTCCATGGGTAAGTTAACGACACCGGAGCGCAAAAAGTGGAATACACTTTCATAGGAAAAATCTGTCTCCATAATGGCAAGAAGGGAGCGGATAAATTCTATCAGCGGATTTAAGAGTACGGGCCTGCTTTTATCCAAAAAGAAGGTTATTTCGTAATCAGGGAAAATCTGCTCCACATGATGGCTGTAACGTTCCATATCCCCTGATACCACAGCAATATCCCGATAATGATATCCTTTTTCCATAATCAGCTTTTTTATCCGGGCGGCGATGAAATGGATTTCCTCCTGTGGGTTTTTCGTACAGTACATTTCTATGTTTTCCTGCTCTTTGGAAAAGCTTTTTACAGGGTAACGAAAAATATGGTTCTCCAAAAATGCCATGCTTTCCACATTGCGATAACGGTAGCTGCTCTCCTCCTGATACCTGACATCCTCTTCCTTCCCGATATTATGGTGCTTCCTTATTTTTTCAATAGTATCCACCATTTTGGTACTCAAATAAAAAAGCTGCGCCGTGTTATTACTTTTATAAGGATCGGTTCTTCCGTCAATGGTTATGGTAATCATCACTTTTTTACCGTATAAAAGCAGCTTTTCAATCAGATTGTTCTGAATGGGCGTAAATCCTGTAAAACCGTCTAAAGCTATGGTACTGTTTTTTATAATGGCAGATTCATTGATTACCCTGCACAATACGCCTAACAATTCCTCTAAAGTCATATACCTTTCTTTTAAGTAATCCAGGAAAGCCCGGTATAAAATACGGATATCCTTTAATTTAAAGGGAAGCCTGCCCTTATCGCCTACCGTTGTAATCATGGAGTCCAGTTCCGCCAGGCCGACATTATATTGAATCAGCTCGGATATTACCGATTTTATTTCCTTAATCATGCCGATTTTTTTTAGATTGCTGCCAAGAATGGTCAGTTCCTTTTCTTTTTCCACAGCAGTTTTACGAATGACCAGACTTTTCCCCAAATCATCCAAGAGTATCCGTTCATCTCCTCCCACTTCCTCTAACACCCGGTAAGCCAATCGTTCAAAGCTGAGAACATCTATGTTCAATATCCCTTTATGGGGATGCCTGTTCACCAGCTCCCTTTGGGTCTGCATGGTAAACTGCTCCGGCACCAAAATAATATAGTTATTTTCCGGATAGCGAATGGATTCTTCTATAATTTTATTGTATAAATAATGGGATTTTCCTGAACCGGAGCTCCCGAATATGTACTGTAATGGCATATTGCCCTCCTGTATTCATAAATACCTGTCTAAAATACGGATTATCGGTTGGTCTTTTATATTTTATCATATCATTTTTAAGAACGGATTACTATACGGCCATGCGGAAATGAGTGAGTAAATTGACTGTAAGTGCTTGCACCATAGGGGCAATTTGCATAAAACAGGAAGAACAAATACCCTGATATCTTGCTATCGAGGCATAGGTCTTCCTGTCTTGCACAAATTTCCATATTTATTACTTATCGAGCAATTCCTGCAGCATCTGATTCACCATGGCAGGATCTGCTTTTCCCCTCATGGCCTTCATGGTCTGTCCCACGAGGAACCCGATGGCTTTTTGTTTCCCGTTTTTAAAATCTTCAACGGATTGGGGAT